>JBDTSA010000191.1:0-5124 GCA_039931335.1 Acidobacteriota bacterium | reverse complement strand
CGCCCAGTGTGCACCGACTTCGTAATCGCGGCTCGACACAAGCTTCAATCCGGCAGGCTCGATATCGTCGAGCCGAACCGCTAAGTCATCAACAAACTCCTCAAACGATGCCGCAGGTGAGACCGATGCAAATGCAAATCCGCCACGAACGGCGAACGGAATTGCCTTCAGATTGTCATCTTCCGACGGAAAATCGGCCACACCTTCGAACTCCGGCATCGAGAGAAACTTCCCGCCCATATCGAACCGTCTGCCGTGATAACCGCAGCGGATGAGATTTGCTTTACACGGTTCTTCGACAAGTATCTTGCCGCGGTGCGTGCAGACATTCGAAAGACAATTTACGCCCTCGTTGGTTTTCGACAGCAGTATCGGTTCATCCAGGATTCCTGGCAACAACGTTATTGGCTTTAAGCTTTCAAATTCATCTAACCGTCCCGCAAATTGCCACGAACGCGCGAATATTTTCTCCTTTGATTCTTCGAAAAATGCATCGTCCGTGTAGAAGGTTGAGGGCAAGGTCTTAGCCTTTCGAATTTCGGGATGGATGAAGAACCTGGTCATAACCGTAGTTCAGAAGCCCACTGTCGAACGCACTGAAAAGGCGAAAAAGATAGAAGATCTACTTGGCGTCATAGAGCAAATAATGAGGCTTCGTCGCATCGCGTGAAAAACCGCGACCGACGAGGCCCTTCGAAAATGCCGTTTGAAACTCGCTGCGGATTCGAAGCTGCTCGTCCAATGCGCTATTCGCATCGGCTTCGACAAGGCCCGCCCAATTGGATGGAATCGTTATCTTCATCGCCGGTGCATTCGGCTCCTCAAAATTCGCCCCCAGAACGAGAGCTTTGACCTTCTCGCTTTCTAAATGCCATTCCGCAAACAGCCGATCGCTCGCGAGCCCGATCTGCTGATCCGCCGCGGCAGAATAATCGGTTCCGTAAAAATTCTCGTGATATTCGGTCACTATCGCCCCAAGCTTCTCGAGATTGAAAAATGCGTTGCGTGCCTTCACCGGCTCGAAGGTCCACTTGATAAACTTTACGCCTTCGGCCAAAGCACGATCTCTCTGAGCCCACTTCAAACGTGCCCCGACTCCGGAACCTTGAAAACCGGCCCGAACCGCTGTCATGTGCGAGTAAAATGCTTTCTCGCCGCGCATGAACGCCGGAACGCTCAGCACAAATCCGATGAGTTCGCCGCCTGCAAATGCGCCAAGAGTGAAGCCACCGGCATTCTTCGTCACGACGAAATGCCGCACGGGCGAGATCTCGATCTCAGGCAAAGCAAATACTTCACGCTGCAGATCGACGCATCCCCCAAGCTCATCGAGTGTCTTGCACTCGCGAATTTCTATCTCTTTGTTCACGTCGTGGAATCGCTCTAAAAACCAGTGTTTCAAAAACTTTCGCAGGTTGTTTTGAGGGTGTCAAACGCGAGTATCGTTGAAATAAACTCTTAACTTTCAGTGTGCGGATTTGGTATCATGGCATGGCTCGTTGCCCATCCTTCCCGAGCCGCCTTCTTCTAATGACGTCCCCAAAAAGCCTTGATCTCAAGGGAAACTTTCGAAACCATCCGTTCGCCGAGCTGCTCGCAGAGGTACTCCAGGCCAAACTTAGCGGCAGCTTGCGGCTCGCGCATGCAAAGAAAAAGAGCATCATTTATTTTCGTGATGGTGCCGTGGTCTACGCGGTCTCCAATGCCAGAGAACAGAGATTGTTCAGCGTTCTGCTTAACCGCAAAAAAATCGACCAAAAGACTCTCGCCCAGTTTCCAAATCTGGCAAATGATCTTGAATTGGCCGCAGAGCTCGAGGCGAAGAGGATCTTCACCAAAAGCGAACTCAACGAGCTAGTCGTCACGCAGATCGAGTCGATAATCGTGGATGCTCTCACTTGGACGGGCGGTGAATGGGCGTTCAGCCCACTCACACGATTGCGCGAGGACCTAAATTACAAACCCGACATCTATAGGATTTTGATCGATTACGCTCGCTGTCTGCCCTCGCAAGATGTGTATCTGCGTTTTCGCAGTGTCCAGGAAGCGTTCTATCGCGAACCGAAGCCGCCGACGGGAACGCTCCTGCAATCCCACGAGCAATATGTTCTCGACGAATTCAAGCATGGGCAACTGACCATCGAAGAGGTCCGTCCGATCTGCAGCCTTCCCGAAACGGCGATGCTTCAATCGCTCTACGTCCTCTGGCTTGGCGGTATACTTGTCCGTCGCGACTGGAATTCGGCGTTCTCGGCTACGAAAATTGGTGAGATACTAACATCGAAAGTTTCACTGGTTAAGAGTGCGGACAGAATCGAAAGCAAGGTGTTCGCCGAAGCCGAAGTAGTGTCGGAGGCAGAACCGGCCGAACCAATGCGCCTGCCGGAACCGGAACTGTCGCTGGAAGATTACCTTGAACGCATCGAGAAGGCTGAAACGCTTTACGACATCCTGGGCATCGCCGACAACGCCAAGCCGGGCGACATAAAGAACGCGTATTTTGCGATGGCAAAGCTGTTCCATCCCGATCGTTTTCATCGCGAAGAGGCTGTGAAACTCCGCCGTATTCAGGTCGCGTTCACCGAGATCGCCCACGCATACGAAACACTGAAGACCGACGAATCGCGGGAAAATTACAATTTTAAGATGCGGAAAGAGCTCGAGTATCGCGAAAAACGGCGGGCCGCCGTTAAAGCCGACGCGACCGCGCCCGAGGATCGCCAGGCCGAAGAAGGACTCGGAAGTTTCGAACAGGCGATGGACGCGATCAACGAGGAAGAATACGCTGCCGCTGCCGGACATCTCTCGCGTGCCGTCCACTACAGTCCGCAAAACGCTCTGTTCCACGCGTATTTCGGCTACGCTCTGTCGCATCTCGAGAAGCAACAACACAAGGCCGAGGCCTCGCTTCAGCAGGCCGTGAAGCTCGATCCGAAGAATCCGAAGATCCGTATGATGCTCGTCGAATTTTTCGTCGTAATGAAAATGGCGAAACGTGCCGAGGGCGAGCTCAAGCGATTTCTCGAGCTGGTTCCAGGCAACAAGGAAGCTACGAAGATGCTTGCGGGGATACAGGCGGAAGCGTGATTATCGAGCAGCTATAGAACTTAGCTACGAGCAATAAGCGGTGACGGCAGTTGCAACCGGACGACTGTTCGCGTGCTCACCCGCTTATTACTTATCGCTCATTGCTCATAGCTTACTGCTCATTGCTATTCCCGCGCTTGAAACTTCAACCGGGAAACTAGAAACTATCATCTATGCAAAGCACCCATGCGGCTGAATCGCGTTTCGATGAAAAGCTGCTCGAGCTTTCGTCTGAGATGGACGAGTTCGAAGGGTACTCCCATGCCCACGGCCTTCGAATCGCGACGATCGCCGATGCCATCGGAAAACAATTCAACTTGGCGGCGCACGACCGCTTCTTTATGCAGCAGGCCGCGCTCGTCCATGATATCGGCGAGCTGGTCATGAACCGTGAGTACATCAAAGAGATCCGTGGCCTGACCTCGGAAGAGGTTCTCGACGTACAACGCCATCCGGTCATTGGCGAGCAGGAAACTGCCCGCCGCGGGATGTCGCGAGGGGTTCAGCTGCTGGTTCGCTGGCATCACGAGTGGTGGAACGGTGCGGGATACCCCGATGCTCTCGAAGGCGAGCAGATTCCATTGGCCGCGCGGATACTCCGGGTTGCCGACAGCTATGCGGCACTGACCGACAATCGGCCGCGCCGGCATGCAATGCAAGACGACGAGGCGAAGCATTACATGAGCGAGTGGGCCGGGCTCGAGTTCGATCCGAAGGTCGTGAAGGCTTTTCTTTCGATCGACACTAGTACGTATGTGACCTCAGCCGCGGGCGGGGCCGAAGCCGAGCGCAAGTTTAGGTTTTCATGAGAATCAACGGGGAGCTATGAGCTATGAACTATGAACTATGAACTATGAACTATAAATCTTTGATCGAGTTCATTATTCACAGTTAACAGCTCACAGCTCACACTTAAAGTATGACGCACGCACCAAAGGCTACACCCGCAAGCTGGCTCGGTTTCGAGCTGAATATTCTTCGGCGCATCGACTTCAAATCCGTGGCGATGCCATTCACGGGTGAGCCGACACTCGGCACGTACCTCAAAAGGCGCGACGTTCGCGTGCTGGCAAACGACCTGCTTCAATCTTCATGGACAAAGGCGGTCGCTTCGATCCAAAACAACAGCGAGCGACTTTCTGACGAAGACATCAACAACGTGCTCGAAGACGTTTATGTCCCGCGGCATAAACTTCACAACCCCGCGCTTAGAAGCTGGTTTAACGAAACGGATTCTTGGTGGTTCGATAATGTGCGTCAGAATCTTGATCGGCTGCAGTCGCCATTCGCCTTCGCGGTCGGGGCGAGTCTCGCGATGGCCGTCGGAGATTACGTAATGTCGTTCACGACGGACACGCTCGAGCTTCGGCAACCCCTATCGACCGTTTATCGCCGGCTGTGGACGATACAACCGGAACCAGTGAACAACGGGCAGAATAATTCCTGTCAGAACAAGAATCCTAACGAATTCATAGCCGAAAGCTTTACCGACTTGATGTTCCTGCGGCTGCCGGCATCCGGCGCGGGAACGATGCGTGGATTTTCAGACAAAGTTTTGTGGCGCGAGGAATGGCTCCGTGGCGGAGACGATTTCTGGAGCGATGTCGAACAAACGCGTAACGGCAAGCTCGGGATGCCGGTCGAAACGAAATCGCAATACCTGCGCTTGCTCGAAGAAACTTTGCGCACGGCATCGCACATCAAGAACTGGGCGATCGCCCACGTCGAAAGCGGATTCATCTCAACCCAGGACCTCGTCGAAGTCATCGGAAGAATACGCCGGGTCGATACGATCTACACAAAAGACTTCTCCGAACTCACCGGTACGAAAGCAGTGATGATCACGGCCTAGTTCTTCAGGTGATACGGAACGTTCGAGACAACGACCCCTTCTCTGAAAAGCAACGCTCCTTTTAGCAGCAGCGAACTCTGATTATGCAGAAGGTGCTGCCACCACTTTTTCGGCACGAACTCGGGTACAACGACGGTTACGACATCATCATCGCGACGCTTCTCGACGCGGGTGATGTATCGCAA
>JBDTSA010000190.1:0-5129 GCA_039931335.1 Acidobacteriota bacterium | reverse complement strand
CACAAATTGCCGCAGACTCATCTGGCCCGCATGGAGCTGCATCACCCTGACTTTCCAGAATCCATACTGAAAATATTGCCGCCACAATGAACGAAACGTCCCTCGGCTGTAATACCGGGATCGAATTGTCGGGGACAAGAGTATCCGCCCTCCGGATTTCCGTATCCTGAAGTTGTACTCATCGTCCTGATTTCTGACAAGTTCTTCGTTAAAAGGCCCGACCTTTTCTATGATCCGCCTCGTGTAACCGGGAAACGCCACGGTATCGGTGTACATCTCGCGATCCTTAACCGTTCGGAACGCCGAACCTCCAACCCCGAAAGGCGAACTCATAGCCAGAGCAACTACGCGGGCAACCGGAGTTTCACCCAGGGTTTCGATAGGTCCGCCGACGCCGTCGGCTGTTCCCGCTTGTAATATAGTTACGCAGTTCGCGACATACTCGCGGTCTATCTCACAATGTCCGTCAACACGAATGACGACGTCGCCCCTCGCGACTTTCAGCGCGCAATTCAAACCCGTCGGAGCAATCTGCTTCGGGTTATCCACAACTTTGACGGGGATTTCGGATCCAGCGCTTATGGATTGAATCAGCGATCGGGTGTCGTCGATCGACATCCCATCCGCGATAACTATCTCCATGAGTTCTTTTGGGTATGACTGGGCGAGGATCGCTCTAAGGCTCCTCTCAATGAATGCCTGTTCGTTGTAGACCGGCATGATCACAGAAACAAAGGGCAGCTTATCCGGAACTGGTGGTTTTGTCTGCGTCATGCGGTTCGCCTGTTGCTCCACTGTGCCTTGTCAGCCGGGGTCAAGTTGCATATGACCGCCCGAAACTTACCGCGTGCGGTTCGGGGAATTTCCGAGAGCCTTTCGTAAACTATCTCAACGTCGCCCAAGCGTTCGCGAACTGCTTCGGTCAACGTTCGAAGCGCATCCTCGGTAAAATCCGCGGCCGGGACATAGCGAATTCTTATAGTCTTAAGTGTTTCCTGAATGATCTGCGCTTCGATGATCGGCAGCTTGTTTTTGAATATCGGATCCAATCGCCCTACCTCTCTCCCATCTGCGGTGATCAGCACATCGTCGCTGCGGCCATCAATACTTTCGAGAAGAGGCAGGTTCCTCCCACACTCACAATTCTCCGCGGATAATTTTCCGTGATCTCCGACGCGATAACGGATGAGAGGCATGTCGGCATTTATCAGTCCCGTACAGATAAGGTCGGCCGAGTCGGTCGACGCTGCATTGGCCGCCTGTTCGATGATTCCGACATCCGGCCACTGATGTAGTCTTCCGTGCTCGCACTCGCTCGCCGCCGCCACGACTTCCGCCATGCCATACGTTTCACGGACAGGGCATGAGAATGCTTCGGTGATCGTTTCGCGCTGATGCTGGAAAAGCGGCTCCGCGTTTGTAAGGATCACGTCCATTTTCAAATCACTTCTGCCTAACTTGAGCGCTTCCAAAGCGAGGCTATAGATCGCCGAGGGGTAGCCAAGGATGTATTTGACCCGGTATCTCACGATCGCCTGAAGATAATGTCTTATGAGTGGAGGCGATAAATGATAGGACGAAAGATAGAGCTGGTTCATCCCCGCATTCCAGATCCAGAACGGAGGCTTTTGCTGCCGTACGGGCGTTACCAGTTGTCCTCCGAGGATCGCCCATCTGTCGTGTCTGGACACACCATTCCAGCGGCGGCACCGTGCCTCAAAAAGTGCATACCACTGTTTTACCGCGTCCCGGTCGAACCATAGGTCGAGCGGCCCGCCGGTTGTTCCGCTGGTATGGTCGTGAAACATCCGGGAGGTCGAGTGGTCATCGGCGATAAACTCGCGTGATCGGGCACGCAATACCGTTTTCTCGAGGACTGGCCAGTTTTCAAGATATTGAGGCGAGGCCTTGTCACCGGTTCGCCGCCGTTCTTCCCACAATTGCCTGTAGTATGGAACTCGCGTCGCTGCACGGTTGAGAACATATGACAATCGCTCGGCCCTCCACTCAGCCCACTGTTTCTCGCTCCACGCGTCCCGCTCGAGCGCCTCGTCAACCAGCCGTTCCGTGAACTTATCGTATCTCCACCTGGACAAGTAGTAGCCCCGCAAGCTTGCGACGACTGACCGCGACACAGCCGGTAGGCGATGGTAAATACTAAGAGCGAGACTCATGAAACTATGGAGACAGGCTAAGGATGAAAGACCGGATCATTCTGACTTGTGTGAGGTTCATGAACGCGAGCAACTACCTCGAACGCATGTTCCCATTTTTTTCGAACCGAGTCCCACGAGGACAATTCAGCTTGAGACCGGCCCTGAACGGAAAGTCGCTTCGTTGTCTCGGGATCCTTTAGTAAAGATCTTACGGCCGACGCCATACCATCCGCATCATTGTCATCGACGAGAAGTCCCGTTTCTCCCGACTCTATCAAATGGGACAGCCCACCGACATTTGTCGCGACAACTGGAACACCCATCGCCCATGCTTCGACGACCGAGATCGGCATGTTATCTATCCGGTTGGTGTTCAAATAAACATCCGCGGCGGAGAACTCTCTTATCTTGTGCTCGTGATCGAGAAATCCCGGGAAGCGAATCGAATCACCAAAGCCACGTGCATGGGCCTTGTTCTTGATCTCGTCTTCAAGGCCCTTGTCGACCCCGGCCATGACCATCGTCGCCGTCGGATATTCGGACCTGATCCGACTGAACACATCGAGCGCCATTTCCGGGTTGTATAAACTGTGAAAGCTGCGCATCCAAAAAAGCTTCGGTGAAATATGTTGCCGTTTCCTATAAGGATAATTGTCAAGGTCAATGACATTCGGAATGACGGTCACCGCGAAATCGTATCTCGACATCTCCTGCTCCAGGAAACGCGACGGGGCCGCGAGGAGATCAGCGCGGTTCAGGATGCGTTTTACCCAATTGACGTGGAGTTTTGTAAAGTCGGGTAGGTTGCCTCCGTGCAGTACGAAGATCGATCGAACTCCGAACAATCTCGCGACACGGCCGGCAGCATCGGCGACGACGATAGCCAGCCCGCTATAGACCTCCACGATCAGCACGTCGATGTTTCTTCGATTCCTAAAAATCGTCCAGACGATCTCGGCGATACGCAAAGCTCGATTTCTTTTCGACGAAACGCTGATGACCTCGTAACCGTCGTGAGCGAAAAGGTCAGCGACGATCTGTCCTTGAGTAGTGACAAACCCCTGATTTCGGCCGACTAAATTTCCCGCTATGCACAAACGGAGTTTCTTGGACTGCACGTGAGTAGTGTTAAAAATGAAAGCTCGATCTATTGCTCCGGTGTCGGGCCAAATGCTTTCTCTTTTCGCCTCGGCGGCGGACGGCGCGGAATTCTACGAGATAAAGGGCTGACGATCGTGACGAACGTGAGACCCCAGATGAATGCCGGGGCCCCCAATCTCATTCCGGCATTTAACATGAACATCACGGACCACGCCGACGCCCCGATGACAAGCGCACGGCCGAGGTTTGACGGTTGTCGTTTCAGGTTCATCAATGACATCCCGAGAAGTGATAGAAGCGCGACTACGCCGAACGCTCCGTGCTCAGACAGGAGCCGGGAAAACTCGGTATGGCTCATCGCTTTATATCCCAGGAACCGTTCTCGATAATCGTAAGCAAGCCCGACGCCGACGCCTAATACCGGATTCTCATAAAAGATCTGGATGTCGGTGGAAGCGATATCTTCCCGTTTAGCGGTGTCGGTGTCCTCGAATCGCTCTTGCAGTGAGCCTCCCGTACGGTTATTGAGAATTGGAAAAATGATCAGCAAGAACATCACGGCCGCAACAACTACGGGTGCGAGACGCCGCCACGACTGCGCCGGCTTTCGAAGTTCCCATAACGAAACCGCGAGTATCGCGACCAGGGCATTGTAGATCCCTCCACGGGAAAAGGTCATCACACTTTGTGCGGTGCAGAGGAGGGCGGCGAGGGCAAAATAGATCTTATAAGAAGTGTTGTTCCTGAATATGATCAGAGTAAGCAGTGCGACAAACGCCCCCAATCCGAGCATAGATGAAACCTGATTAGGACCGAAACCGCCGCTGGTCGCAAAGTTTGATTCCTGGGTGAAATATATCTCTTCGGTGCTTACGGTATAAAAAAGGGTCACACAGCTTACACTTATAAGCGGCATTAAAATCGAGACGCCAAGTCGTCGAAGCTCGGGCAAAGACATCCTGGTATTTGAAAAGAACCAACAGCTCAATAGCAGAAGCAGCGGTCCGGACAGATTGGAACTCAATATATCCCGCGCCTCGTTTAGATCGAATGCCAGCACGGTTAAAACGCAAGACGGCAGGAGGGCGATAAAATAAACCAGCGGCAGAGGAGGAACTCGATGACTGTTCCTTATCACGATCGCGGCGATTAGTATTATGGCGGCGCCGTATTTGCCAAATTCCCAAGGGATCGGTATCTGCGCCATTCTCCAAAGCACCTCAGAACCGATAAGGTATCCGACAGCAAGGGCAACATGTCCCATCCGGAACTGTTTGCGAAGCGCCCAACTGAGGCCGACGACGAAGACGATTACGGGATGCAAAATCGCTAGCGGCCCTGCACTATAAAGCAATATCCCGAGCGGCAAATGCAAAAGGGTAACCAACACGATCAGTCTAAATTCTCGCGCCGCTCCACCCTCCGAGCTGCGAGGCCGGACGCCATTGAACGCTTTTGTTTCGAACTGTTGAGCTCTGATCATGCTCTTTTGGCCTCTAGCAACTTTGAATAGATCTCGGTCAGGCGCCGTCCGAGTGAGCTTTGAGAGTGATTTCTCTCCACGTAAGCTCGCCCTGCGTTTCCCATTTCCTTTCGCACAAGCGGCTCGGCTGTAAGCCGGATCACGGCTTCCGCAAGATCCGGAAGGCTGAGTGGGTTAACGAGGATCCCACATTTTTCAGTGACTATTTCTGGTACGCCGCCGACTTTTGTCGCCACCACCGGAACACCGTGCGCCATTGCTTCGAGCAAAACGTTCGGTGTGCCTTCGTAGCGCGAGGTGAGGACGAGGAGGTCGGCGTTGGCGTAAGTTTCGGACATGTCCTGCTGCTCTCCGAGAAAATGAACGACCTCGGATAAGCCCCGATCGCG
>JBDTSA010000189.1:0-5164 GCA_039931335.1 Acidobacteriota bacterium | reverse complement strand
GTTTGAATCAGATCAACTGTCTTGTTGTGCGTTTCAACAAGGCTCATTACGTTACTGAGGATAGAACCCTTTCTGCTAACCCCGAATGGACCAGCACTGGCTTCCCAAGTCACTGACGGATCGGTAATTATTAGGAACAGTCTAGCTCCAGATGAACCGAGTGAGTATCCGTCCCCGGCCTGGGCAAGGGCGTGGGCCGCTTCGGCTGCTGCAAGGTACTGTTCGCCCAAGACCGCCCCGAAATTTGCGAGATTTGTCGCCATCTCGCCTAGGGAAGCTGTGACGGCCGCAGGTAAATTAATCGTGACGTTTTCTTCGACAATTTTTCCGTTTCTTTCCAGATTTCCAGTGTCGGTCGGTGCGGACGCCGCTGCCACGATCGCATCATCGCCGACTGTTGCCTGCACGGAAACGCTGCCTTGGCTTTGTTCTTGTATGTCGAAATCGTCAGCGTTCCCGCCCGCGGCTTTTATTGCGGCGTTGATCGCATCCTTACTGTTGAGTTTTTGCGCATTGATCCGCAAGGCAATCCGCGTGTCATTAACCCTCTTATCGTAAGCATTCTCCGCTTCGCGGATATGTTCACTTCCAAAACCGTCGTCACCGTTACAAGTACTGTGGTCAGCACCGCATCCGCCGGCCACAAGTCCCAAGGGGTCAGTAAACTTGTACGGCGAATTCAACGCATAGCTGTATCGATTGAACGTCTGCGGATTTTTTACTGTTGCACTTGCCGTCATCGGGTCGACGCTCGTGAATCGCCCGTGACCGGTGTTGTAGTATCTCGCTTGCGCGAACTCCAGGCCCGATTCTGCATCCTTTTGATATCCCGTGTAGTCTTGCCTGACGATTGGCGGGTCATAGCCATTTCCGTTGGTACCGCTGACGCGCTGCGGCGTCACGATCTCTTCGCCAAATGCGGTGAAATCTTTTCGCGATGAAACGCGACCGTATTGGTCTGTGATGACCCGTGGGCTGCCGAGATGATCTGTCGTAAGGTAACTTACTTTTGCCTGCTGGGTGGGCACGACGGTCGTCGAGTATTCCGCGGCGAGCTGCCCGCTAGCATCGTAAACAAAGATAGTTACTTCGCTTCCGACCACCTTCTTTACTCGTTTGCCCTGGCCGTCGTAATTGTAAGCCCCGTCGGGCACAGTTGTCTGGTTTGAAGCCGCAAAAAATTCCTTTTGATAGCTTTCGGCGTCGTAGTTAAACCGCTGCCCGTTGGCGTCCTTCGTAACCGAGCCCGCAGCATCATATAAGTAATTTTGTCCCGCCGCCAGTCTGTTGTTCGCCGTACTAAAGATTGGGTTGCAGATCGCCTGCTGACAAGAGCCGATCGTGGTGGTACCGGCCGCGTCGAACCGCCGATTTCCGTATCTGTCATAGCTGAAACTCTGCTTCCAGGTTTGATTTCCCAAAACCGTCTCAACGGCGGATGAGATCCGGTTCAAGGAATCGTAGAAGTACGACTGGGTGGCAGTAAACGCAGGGGTGCCTGCGGATCCTGGAACAATGATTCTTTGCAGACGCATCGAACCGTTGTTGTCGGTCTGCCCATCGCTACTGTATTGAAATTCAAGGCCAAGAAGATTCTTATCGACATCGGTTGAACCCAACCCGATCTTTGTCACTTGCAGACGCTTAGGATCGTATTCGACCGTCTCCCAATGGCCATTCCCAAGCTGGAGTTTTACGACCGCCCCGGACGAGTTGTACGCGATACTGTCAGCATAATTAAAGTAGCCCTGGCCGGCGTTTTTCTTGCTTTGAACCTGGGAAAGCTCGCCATCGGCATTCAGCGTGTTCTTGACCACTCGGCCTGACGGATACATTTCCTCGATCAGGCCGCCCGAAAGATTGTAGGCGTAGCTGAAAGCATAAGGCGCTCGCGTGCCGGTAAGCTGTTCTGCAGTGGTCCGCTGATCGCTAATTAGAAGGCGGCCCATCTGATCAAAGCTCGTGTTTCGCGTTTCGGAGATCGCGCTTGCCACCTTGGTAGTCTTGCCCTTCGCGAAATTTGGGATCGAACCTAATCCCGTGCCGTCGTAATAGAAATTCACGTCCGGTGTCGAGTCTGAGTAATCCCGCGTGACGATTCGATTAAGCCGGTCATACGTCCCGGTGATGGAAATATTTCTTGAATCGGTGGTCGTCAGAATATTGCCGTTGTCATCGTAGGAATACCTGACTGACCAGCCCGCGTTGTTCGTGATGGGATCGATTGCCCCGAAGGCGGTGTTAGTGTTCTGCTCGGGCTGTTTTGCAAAAAGAACACGGCCCAGCGAGTTGTACATGAAAAAGCGCCTCTGCTCTCCCTGGGTCGTCCGCCGTAAATTTCCGAGTGTGTCGAATACATAGTCCGTCGAAAGGTTTTGTGGGACGGGCCCTTCGTAGACTCGGACCATATTCCCGCGAGCATCGGTTATCCCGGTTCGTTCGCGTCCGGCCTGATCGATCACCGTTCTTGTCGTCCCTACAACACCGGAAGTCGAAAGACCATATGTCGTCTGAACGTCATCGGAATCCGGCGAAATAACTTTTTTGATCCGGCTCAGATCGTCATACTCAGGAGTCGTCCACTGTTTGGTTTCTCCGGACTTGAACGGATTTGTTGAACGCTTCACGCGGCCCATCAGGTCATATTCGGTCTCGGTGAAAACGTTTCCCTGTGAGTCGATCTTCTCGCTCAGATAGCTTCGGCCGATCCCGTCATACTTCGAGATCGCTTCGCTCCATTTATCGTTGTCGATCTGTGCACGTACCCTGACCCAGCGGGTTGTTTCGCTCGTACCCGCGCCATATGACGTTTCGGTTGCCGAACCGACCGGCTGGTTATTGTAGAAGGAGCTGACCCGCGTCGGCCGCAGCAGCGGATCGACATATTCGATCCGTGTTTCCAGCCCATTGAGATCGGTTGCCGTCAGTGATAATCCGGTTGTGTAATCGTAGGTCGTGCTGCTTGTAAAGCGGCTGCTCGAGCCACGTGCCCCGCTTGGATCCGGTACGGGTGACATGACCTGGACCGGAAACGCCTGATAAATTCCGTCATAAACTGTCGTCGTTGCGAAGCCTTTTGCATCGACCGTTTCGATCTGATTCCCGTACTGGTCGAACTTTGCATGGGTCGCGAGATAGGCATTTGGATCTGTTACAGCTCCTTTCGAACTGTCCCATGTCTTCATCGAGGTCGGCATCGCCCGGCCTGCCGCCGAACAATACTGCGGACACTCGTCGTAAACCATTTCACTTTGGGAAACAACAATTCCGCCGGCGTCTTTTATTCGCGCGATCTTTGCGATACCGAGGATATTCTGATCACGATAAATCGCATCGCCGAGATAGATTGTCTCGGTGGATTTCGCAAGAGTGTCGATGGCGAAGTCATTGATCTGTCCATCCACCGCGACTGTGTTCGCAATGACCGAGTAGTGATAAGCAGATGAGCCCGTCTGATCGACGCCCGTGGAAAATTCATTGGTTGTGTCGTACGTGAAAGTCGACGCCCCGGCGAGCGCCGGACCGCTGCCTTCAAAGATTAGACTCACGTTTTTGTTCGGTCTCGCATTACGGTAAGCGCTGACGGTTTTGGTGAATGGCGGATTTATGCCGACGGCGGTATACGTGTATGTATTTACACTCTCTTCGTACTGCGTTAACTCACGCCGCAGCAGGGATCCACCGAGCCCGTTCGCGGAAGTCGAATAAATTTTTCGGTCGAATACCATGCCGTTTTGCGAAGGCGCCTGGCCAAATGGCCAATATCGCTTTCCTCGGGTGTCCAACGGCTCAGGAAGATCCCACTTGGAGATCTCGGTGCGGGTGTTGTCGGGGGCGACGATCCTGGTCGTCCTGTGCACAAACCCTCGAACTTCGCTGTATTTCCATTCCGTAATATCGCTGCCTGTTCCGTTCACGCTAACCTTCCTTGAGCTGACCTTTCGCGTTGCCTGAACGTAGGGCTGCTTTTGCTGATCGAGGTCGGAGATCATCGAATCGTACTCATACTGCTCGTACGCTCCGGTCGGATATACGATCTTGTCGAGCTCGCCGTAAACGTTGTAGCTGAATTTATAACCGCTGCCATCCGGCATCACCACCTCGGCGAGAAGTACCGGGTTGAAAAGCTGGCCGGCAGATTGTCCGTTGCCAACAACGATTACCGGAACGGGATACGGAGGCAAATTTGTTTCGTCTTCAGGCGGGACATAGACCGACTGAAACAGGGATTGATTCGCGGATTGGGGCTGCGGAAAGTTTCCTCCATTCGAATCGGTTGTGGGCGCCGCCGGGTTTGGCAAGTAATGGCTCGCCACATATTTTAGTGACGGTGTGTTGCCGGCCTCAGGTGTCAATACATCTGCGAGATGTCTCCATTTGAAAACGTAGCTTCTTAGCGCACCTCCGAGACCGGGGATCGAATACGTGTAATCCTGTGCCTGCGGGTCTGCCGGAAGCGGGTTTCCAATGATGCGTCCGAGGGTGTCGGTCCACTGCCTTGTTCCTTCGTTGTATGTTTTGGTGTTGCCGTGCCGGTCGATGAGGTACGAATTAGGACGGCCGAGAACGTATCGTGTACCGTCAGGCATGAAGAGCGTTCCGGTGTCGACACCGGTGCTGTCGAATCGCATTCGTGAACCATCGACAGCGTAGAAAGTTCCGGTCATGTCGACCTGCGAACTGATATAGAAGTGATCGCTTTTTCTAAACTCGTGACTTCCTCCGTCCGGCATGTGAATAGTCACCCGCGCCGTCCGGTAGGTCCAGCAGCAACTCGCTGGCTTACCATCATAGGCGTAAATCTCGTCGGACTTCGGCCACTCGATCTGAGGCAGATCGAGCGTGCTCTTCCAGCCAGATTTCGAGTGCTCCGCGTAGAGCGCCTGTGTCACGCTCTGCATCACGTAATAAGGCGGCGGAGCGACGATAAAATTATTCACCGACTTCACGTGATCGATACGCCAGACCGACGAAGAGTATGTAAGGCCGACGGGAAGATCGAGCCCGCGTCCGGGATAGCTAGCTAGCGGGACGGAGAGTGAGGCAGTCGCGCCCTCATTTACTTCGCCCTGCGTGAACCTGACATTTGTTTGATCGCTTTGCGATCGAGCGTGGGCGAAAAGAATCAGAACGGTTTCATGGTTGGATATCAGGGGTTTCATGC
>JBDTSA010000188.1:0-5186 GCA_039931335.1 Acidobacteriota bacterium | reverse complement strand
CGCTTTGGATGCGGAATCGGACAGCCCGCGGCCGCCGATCACGACGAAAGGGAGGCAGACGACCACCACTGTGGCGAGCCGAACGTCGAGGAAGAACAGGAACGGGATATATACGAGCAAGCCGATTAGTGACATCACGCCGTCGATTATTCGCGTCGTGACGCCCTTCTCTATGTCCCCGAGGTCAGCTGAAAACCGTGCGATGGTGTCGCCCGAGTGCGTGCGGGAGTGATAAGCAAGCGAGAGCCGCTGCAGTTGCCCGAACATTCGCACGCGCATTTCGCACATGATGGACGACGAGATCTTCGCGGCGAAGTACTCGGCGGCGACGGTTGCGATCACGGTGATGACGTACGCTCCGGCAACTACGACTAGGATGGTCATCACGGCGTGGCTGTTGCGCTGCGGCAGAGCGTCATCGACCAAGCGCTTCATCGCGTAGGCGATGGTGATGCCGTAGCCCTGTTGGAGGAGTAGAAGTACGAGCAGGACAGATCCGCCTCGGAGGTGGGGGCGCCAGTTGCGCAGCGCGTACCGCACAACCTTTAGGGGTCCCATTCGGTCCGGGCGGGGCTCACCGTTAGCGGACCCTCGTGACGGCGAGAGCGAGCTTGCGATAGGGAAGAAACTGAAGATCGCAAAAAACAGCAAGCACGAAAAAAAGCGCGTCGAGGAAGGCGGCGATTCGACCCATCCGGCGAGAACTAAACCGATCAGGCCGAGTGCGGAAACTGCAAAACCCCATATACCCAACCGGCGTTTACTCATATTCGAAGGTTCGGGCTGTGACGTGAGCTTCACTCGAACGCTCGATACTAACCTTCAACCCTGTGGCGGTAACGTTAACAGGCAGCAAGAATCCAACTTTTCTGCGCTCAAAGGCACTGTTCCACTGCTGTCTTAGATCAGCGATATCGTGCATCTCACCTATCGCCCATACGCATCCTCCACCTCCGTGGCCAGTCACGCTAACACCACATTGCGCATTTGTGGCCATCTCGATCAACTCTAGATCATCTTCAAGGACTACGGGTAAAAGTGTTGAGCGGAGGTGATATTCTGCGGAAAGGGCCCGACCTGCCGATTTAAAATCCTGGCATTTTAGTGATTCAGCGAATCTGCGTGCCTGCTCTGAGATCGAGACAAGAAGCCTTAGAGCTCCGGTTTCCCTGAACTTGTCGAGCATATGACTCCCATTTTGGGATTCTAGATGAGGCCGTCCGGTATACGCCAGCAGTATATGTTCATTGAGCTGGGACAGGTCTGATACAAGTTCTTGCCGTTTAAAATTGAGACGGTCCGCGTAGTGCCATTCCCAAAGATTGGCACCTCCGTATAACGCCGCAGCCTGATCCTGCATGCCCGTATTCCTAAATAAGGAGTCTTCCAAATTATGAGCGATCTGCACCAGGCTAGGAAAATGTCGGGTGCGAGGAGCCTCCTGATTTAGAGCAGTGTATATTGCGCCGATCAGTGCCGTAGCAACTGCACCGGAACCACCGAGACCACTTTGAAACGGAAATTCCGTTCTGATATCGATATAAAAACCGTGTATTCCAAAGTAACAAATGAGGGCCGAAACCAAGGCAAACGGCCCCGTAAGTGGCAAGTGAGGTGCAGTAAACTCCTGTTTACCGACGCCGTGGATATCCACAAAAATTCGTCCTGTCTTGTATGGCCTTAAAGACACGTGGGCCCGAAGATTAATAGCGATATTTGCAGTTACCGGTTGCCAAGATCTGCATAATAAACCCGTCAAGCGATGGTCGGTACTCCCGCCACAAGGAAGCCGTGTAGGAGTGGCGCTATGGACGTAGTTATGCGCTAAGAATTCAGATAGATCTGTCCACTTCTCGATCATAAAACCTTCGAGACAATCTCTTGTCGATGTTCTCTGAGGAGTTGACTTTGATCAGACCAAAACATTTGTGGCAAATTATCAATAGGAAACCAGCGAACCACCTTGTCGTCTTCCAGCGGTGTACAGTTGATTTGTTCAGTAATAAAAAGATAAAAGTGGTTTACCTTCCAGGCCGACTTCTTTGAGTTTAACCTCTCTGTAGCTTTAAGAAACTGGACAAATTGCAGATCATTTATTCCGGTTTCTTCATAGATCTCCCGCACGGCAGTCTCCTCAATGGTTTCTCCAACTTCCACATGACCCTTTGGAAGAGAGAACCTTATACCTCCACGGAACTCTTTTTCAATGACAGCAATCTTGACTTGATCGTTCTCAACTCTAGCGACGACTCCGCCGGCAGTAACTTTTTCAGGCACCCCAATGGGTTTAATAAACCAACTTTCATCGATCGTATGATTATTCATAATGCCCCGTGCCGCCAATCGTTTCCGTCATTTTATCGTCTGCTTTGTCGCCCCTGTTCTCGGTTCGTCTAGCGTCGCACTGTTGGAAAATGTTTTGAATATACACGAGGCAAGAGGTTCGGTCGAGGTCTGCTCGACGCGTAAGCGTCTGAACGTATAACATTGCAAGAAGCATGAGCAGTCAAATCACAGATTTCATTAAGCACCATTACCGGCATTTCAATGCGGCTGCGCTGATAGACGCGGCCGAAGCTTACAAGAAACATCTCGATCA
This sequence comes from Acidobacteriota bacterium, assembly GCA_039931335.1. Lineage (GTDB taxonomy): Bacteria > Acidobacteriota > Blastocatellia > Pyrinomonadales > Pyrinomonadaceae > OLB17. Next base: position 2,587 of record JBDTSA010000188.1, on the reverse strand, counting down.
CAAAGGGAAGATGATGATCACGCTCGCCGGGGCGATGTCGACGGCCGAGCTCGGGCTGAGCCTTGCCGAGATGATCCGTCAGGACAAAGTGCAGATCATTTCTTGTACGGGGGCGAATCTCGAAGAAGATCTGTTCAATCTCGTCGCCCACGATTTTTACGAACGCGTTCCCCACTATCGCGATCTGACACCCGACGATGAACAGGCACTGCTCGATCGTCACATGAATCGCGTCACCGACACGTGCATCCCGGAACACGAAGCGATGCGGCGTCTTGAGAAAGCGATGGTCGAGGTCTGGACGCGTGCTGAGGCTGAAGGGAAACGATATTTTCCGCACGAGTTCATGTATCAGGTTTTGAAGAACGGATCGCTCGAAGAGTATTACCAGATCGATGTGAAAGATTCGTGGATGTACGCCGCGATGGAAAAGAATCTGCCGATGGTTGTGCCGGGCTGGGAAGATTCAACGATGGGAAATATGTTTGCCGGCCACGTCATAACCGGCGACGTCGAGAACGTTCACACGGTGAAGACGGGAATCGAGTACATGACTATGCTCGCCGAGTGGTACACACGTGAATCGGAAGGCTCTTCAATTGGTTTTTTCCAGATCGGCGGCGGTATCGCCGGAGATTTTCCGATTTGCGTCGTCCCGATGCTGCATCAGGATCTGCAGCGTACGGGCGTTCCGGTGTGGGGATATTTTTGCCAGATCTCGGATTCGACGACTTCGTACGGCTCGTACTCCGGCGCGGTGCCGAACGAGAAGATCACGTGGGGCAAGCTCGAAGCGACGACGCCGAAGTACATTGTCGAATCCGACGCGTCTATCGTCGCGCCATTGATGTTTGCGTATATTTTGGGGTGGTAGAAGAGATCTTGCCGCGGATTAGCACGGATGACGCGGATAAAGAATACTGATTTCTGATCGGCGTCATCCGCGCAAATCCGCGGCTAAATTAATTTCATGAATCGAATCATTGTTACCGGCGGGGCCGGATTTATCGGAAGTGCAATTGTCTGGCGGCTCAACGAGCTCGGTCATGACGACATCCTCATCGTCGATCGGCTGGACGAAACCGACAAGTGGAAGAACCTTGCGCCGCTGAAGTTTGCCGACTACATCGACGCGGACGACTTCATCGAAGATCTCGACGACTTCAAAGACGTCGGAACTGTTTTTCACATGGGGGCGTGTTCATCGACGACCGAAACCGATGCGGATTACATGATCCGTAATAATTACCAGTACACGCAGGACGTAGCCCGTTGGGCTCTCAAACAGGACATACGATTTATTTACGCCTCGTCAGCGGCGACGTACGGCGATGGATCAGCCGGGATGAACGACGGCACCGCCGAGCTGGCCGGTCTCCGGCCGCTGAATGTCTACGGATATTCGAAACACCTGTTCGATCAGTATGCCGCCCGTAACGGGATGTTCGATCGCATCGTCGGGTTAAAATATTTTAATGTCTTTGGGCCGAATGAAACTCACAAAGGCGATATGCGATCGCTGATCAACAAGGCTTTCGACCAGATCAACGAAAGCGGCAAACTCAAACTTTTCAAGAGTGCAAATCCGTATTACGATGACGGCGAATTCGGCCGCGATTTTGTTTACGTAAAGGACGCCGTCGAGATGACGCTGCACTTTCTTGAAAACAAAACAGGCGGGCTTTTTAACGTCGGCTCGGGAGTAATGAATACTTGGAACGTGCTTGCCGACGCGATCTTCAACGCGCTCGAGCGACCGAAGAACGTGGAATTCATTGAAATGCCGGAGCATATTCAAGGCCAGTATCAATATCACACGCAGGCTGATCTTAGTCGCATCCGCGAAGCGGGCTACAACGCGGAAACGACGCCGTTGACCGAGGCAGTCGCGGACTATCTGCGAAATTATCTGATTCCGAGGAAGCAGTTGGGAGACTGACCTTTTTTTGTGTTGTTTCGTGTAAGTTTGTGGTTCCGGTTTCGCGCTGGTCTGGGGGTTAAACCCCCAACTTTCACGAAATGGCGCGAACAAAGCGCTTCCATCGAATCGTCTTCCTTTGCGTCTTTGCGTCTTTGCGTGAAACAATAATTTTCACGCAAAGATCGCAAAGCGTGCAGAGAAGATGAAAATTTTCCACGGCACCGAGAACGCAAACATTCTTCGCCCGACGGTCCTCACGTTGGGCGTTTTCGACGGCCTCCATCTCGGTCATCAAAAGATAATGCGGACGGTCGTCGAACGGGCGAAATCGACCGGATCGCAGGCGACGGCGATAACTTTCGATCCGCATCCGCGAGCCGTGCTTCATCCCGAATCCGCCCCACCGCTTCTGCAGACTCTCGACCAGCGTCTCGCGAACTTCGAAGTGCTCGGTATCGAACAGGCGATCGTCATGAAATTCGATCGCGAGTTTGCGTCGAGCCCGGCCGAAGATTTTCTCCGCAATATCGTCCAAGACCGCCTTCACGCCACCGAGGTTTATCTCGGTAAAGGTTTTGCGTTCGGGCGCGAGCGCGGCGGTAACGTGGACCTGTTGCGCAATATGAGCGCGGAGCTCGGTTTCTTTGCCGACGAAGTCGACGAAGT
>JBDTSA010000187.1:0-5187 GCA_039931335.1 Acidobacteriota bacterium | reverse complement strand
TCCACATTCCGTTCGTGCATCATTCGTTAAATGAAGTCGTGGATTACGAGACTTACAAAACTGAAACGTTTAGGTACTCAAGCTTGCAGATTGGCTTTGGTGCGGAGGGCGAGATCGCGGGCCGTTACCTTTTTATTTTCCCGAATCTGATGTTCAACTTTTATCCGTGGGGAATTTCAGTGAACGTGGTCAGGCCGGTAACGCCGTCGCGATCGGTCGTCGAATTTCTGACGTACGTTTCGGATGAATCTAAGGTCGGCATCGGTGCAGGAGTAGATCTGGATCGAGTTGAACTCGAAGACGAAGCGGTGGTTGAAAGCGTGCAGCGAGGAATTCGTTCCCGCTTTTATTCCCACGGGCGGTACTCGCCGACGAGGGAACAGGGAACGCATCATTTTCATCGTTTGATCGCGGAGTTTATGGGATAAGACCGAGCGGTTGTTGGTAGTTTTGGTGTGCTTCGTGTTTTTCATGGTTTTTCCTCGGCGAAACCAAGCACGAAACACTCGAAAATGAATCTGAGTGGACCGCCCGGCAATCTCCCGCTAGTAGAGAAATGGCACTAAAGGTCGCGAAAGAAATTCAATCACTACGGGCAGAGATCGACCGGCACAACGATCTGTACTATCAACAGGCGGCGCCCGAGATCTCAGATTTCGAATTCGATCAATTGCTCGAAAAGCTAAAGACGCTCGAAGGCGAACATCCCGAACTCATTACACCCGACAGTCCGACACAGCGGATCGGCGGCAAGGCCGAAAGCCTGCGGCCTTTCGTCCACTCGGTTCCGCTGATGTCGCTCGACAACTCCTACGACCTCGACGAGCTGAAAGCTTTTACCGAACGGTGCGAGCGACTCGCCGAGGGACGGAAACTCGAATACGTCGCCGAGTTGAAGATCGACGGGCTGAGTGTCGCTCTGCATTACGAGAATGGTGTGCTCATGACCGGTGCGACGCGGGGCGATGGAACGCAGGGTGACGATGTCACGGCGAATGTGAAGACAATAAAGAAGATCCCCTTGAAACTGAAAAACGACAAGGCACCGCACGCCGAAGTTCGCGGAGAAGTATTCCTTTCGCGGTCGCAGTTCCAAAGGATAAACGCCGAGCTCGAAATGTTGGGCGAGAAGACGTTTGCGAACCCAAGAAACTGCGCCTCGGGCACACTGCGGATGTTGGATTCGGCGATCGTCGCGTCGCGAAAGCTCGACATGTTTCCATACGACGTTCTTCGAGGCGCCCAGAAGATGTTCGCGACGCACTGGGACAATTTCGCCTGGCTTGAGGCAAATGGATTTCACGTCAATCCGCACCGAGCTCTGTGCGCGGATTTCGATGAGCTTCGTGCATTCGTCGAAGAGATAGAGCCGAAGCGTGATGGGTTTGATTATGAGATCGACGGCGTCGTCGTAAAAGTGAACTCAACGGCTCTGCAGGAAGAGTTCGGTGCGACGACGAAAGCGCCGCGATGGGCGATCGCCTACAAATACCCGGCGCGGCAATCGACGACGAAACTGATCGATATACAGGTCCAGGTCGGACGAACCGGAGCACTGACACCCGTCGCGCATCTCGAGCCGGTCCTGCTCGCGGGAACAACGGTCGCCCGCGCGTCGCTTCACAACGAAGACGAGATCGAACGGCTTGACATAAAACTCGGCGACACCGTACTGATCGAAAAAAGCGGCGAGATAATTCCTCAGGTGTTGGGCGTCGTGACAGAAAAACGCGACGGCACTGAGCGCAAATACAAATTCCCGACGAAATGCCCGGTCTGCGGTTTCGACGCGGTGCGTCCCGAAGGTGAAGTGGTGCGGCGATGTATCAACGACGATTGCCCGGCGAAGATCAAGGCTCGCATTGGTTACTTTGCGTCGCGTAAAGCGATGGATATTGAAGGTCTCGGGTCGGTTCTGATCGACATGCTTGTCGACAGCGGCATGGTCAAGGATGTCGCCGATATCTATAAGCTGACGGTGGACGACATCGCGAATCTCGAGCGCAAAGCAGAGAAATCTGCGGTGAAGTTGATCGATCAGGTCGAGGCGAGCAAGGACCGCGGGCTGCAGCGTCTACTCTATGGAATCGACATTCGTCACGTTGGAGAACGATACGCCAAGATCCTCGCCCGGCAGTTTGGCTCGATCGACAAGTTGGCCGAGGCGACCGTCGACGAGTTGATCGCCATTCACGAGATCGGGCCGACCGTCGCCGAAAGCGCATACGAATGGTTTCGCAACCCGGATCACATGGGACTCATCGAGCGGCTCAGCGCGGCGGGCGTAAAAATGGAAACTGAAGGCGGGCCGGCGCAGATCGATGAACGGTTTGCGGGGAAGACTTTCGTTCTGACCGGAGCGCTTGAAGGATATACGCGCGACGCGGCGGCTAAATTGATTGAAGATCGCGGCGGGCGCGTGTCTTCCTCGGTCAGTAAGAAAACCGATTACGTCGTCGCGGGAAGTGATGCGGGGTCGAAACTCGCGAAGGCGGAGAGTTTGGGTGTCGCGGTTTTAGATGAAGCTGGGTTTGTATCGATGCTCGGTGAGGAGTTATGACTAAGCTAGATTTAGATAGGTTGTTACATGAATACTGGATGACGCTCACTGAAGAGGAGCGATTTCTAACCTGTGGCCGAATCCATTCCGCCGAAAAGGCAGTCCTTGAGTTACTCGCACCTTGTGATTTTTCAAAGGAGGATGTACGGCAGTTTGTCTTTTATCATATGCACGGCGATGAAATGCCGGAGGGAGCGCGACGCCGGCTTTGAGAAGATGATGCTCTTAGAAGTTTTGGAAAAGGTGAAGCTTCACTGGATTGAGGATGGGATTGCCATCGCCCCTTCGCCAGATAAAACAAAGATCGCGAATTTTTTTAGTGATATTGGTGTCGAACCTAGCGAGGAAGTATTCACCGTGTTCTCAGTTTTAGGCGGGTTTATCAATGATGACATGGACTCAGAGTGTCTGACTTTTTGGACGTTGGAGCAAATCCGCAACTACAACGGAGCAACAGGCCGTGAAACTGGCTTAGTTCATTTCGCTGACTTCTTAATTAACTCTCACACCTATGCTTTCGGTACTCGTGGCTCCGCCGTAGCCGCAGTTTGTTGTCATTACGATAAAGACTATATTGTTAACGTCAGCGATTCACTGCAGTCCTTTTTTGAGCTATATCTGATGGAACCCAGGAAACTGTTTCCCTGATTTGTAGGTATCACATGAACAAATTTTTCACAGCAAATATTTCGGACGTCGATCCGATCATCAGCGAAGCGATAGACGATGAAGTCCGGCGCCAAACGAACGGGCTCGAATTGATCGCGTCCGAAAATTTTGTCTCCGAGGCCGTGCTTCAAACGATGGGTACGGTATTCACGAACAAGTACGCCGAAGGTTATCCGGGAAAGCGTTACTACGGCGGGTGCGAGTTTGCCGATGTCGTCGAGCAGGCCGCGATCGATCGCGCGAAGCAGATCTTCGGCGCCGAGCATGCGAATGTTCAGCCACACTCGGGTGCTCAGGCGAATATGGCCGTGCTGATGACCGCGCTCGATCACGGAGATCAGATACTCGGGATGAGCTTGTCGCACGGCGGTCACCTCACGCACGGACATCCTCTAAATTTTTCGGGGATTAATTACAAAGTCGCCGACTACGGCGTCAATAAGGAAACCGAGCAGATAGACTACGACAAACTTCAGAAGATCGCTGAAGAGCATAAGCCGAAGCTTTTGATCTGTGGTGCGTCGGCGTATCCGCGGACGATCGACTTTGCACGTATCGGCGAGATCGCTCGCGGAATCGGTGCAAAAGTGATGGCCGACATCGCACACATCGCGGGACTCGTCGCCGTCGGGTTGCATCCATCGCCAGTACCGCATTGCGAGTTTGTCACGACGACAACGCATAAAACTTTGCGTGGCCCGCGCGGCGGACTCGTCCTCTGTCGTGAAGAATTTGCGAAAGATCTCGACCGAAGCGTGTTTCCGGGCGTGCAGGGCGGGCCTCTTGTTCACATAATCGCGGCGAAGGCCGTCTCGTTTGGCGAAGCGCTGCAGCCAGACTTCAAGTCGTATCAGCAACAGATCATCGACAACGCCCGTGCCCTCGCCGAAACGCTTTCAGCAAACGGGCTGCGGCTCGTATCAGGTGGAACTGACAATCACCTCCTGCTTGTCGATGTGTTCATGGATGGGAAGGGAATCACGGGTAAGGTTGCTGAGAAAGCTCTCGACGAAGTACACATCACGGTCAACAAGAACACGATCCCGTTCGATACAAACAAGCCGTTCGTGGCGTCAGGAATTCGTCTCGGGACGCCGGCATTGACGACACGCGGAATGAAAGAACCCGAGATGAAAAGGATCGGGGAAATCATCGCGGCGATAATTCACGAACCGGAATCCGAAGAGGTAAAGAACCGCGTCCGCGGCGAAGTGGCGGAGGTTACATCTCGATTCCCGATGTACCCGGGAAGATTGAAGGAAAAGCAGAGCGAAGCGGCAAGTCGAGTCTAGCGAGTCTGTCGGAGTCTGGCGAGTCTTTCGAAGGTCGCGACTCGATAGACTCCGACAGACTCGCTAGACTCAGCTTACTCGCTTCTTATTTCCGTTTCGTTATCGAACTGATCGAGCAAGTCGCGTGCTTCTTCGGAGTCGTACTCATAGGCTTTCTGTTCAAGAGCATTCGCCGCGATATCCGAGTAAAGCGGGTCCTCGAGGAGAGGGAGGATCACCGGCACCGGCAGTAGCGCGAGCGTTTCGTAAGCGATCGCACGTATCTGCGGAGCGTCCGTCTGACGAACTATTTCGGCGATCTCTCCTGAGGAAAATCTTTCGCTTAACCGGTCGGCGAGCTTATCGAGCTTGTTGTAGTCGTGACTCTTGATGGCCCTCTCAGCAAGCTGAATAAAGACTTCGGCCGAACCGCTCTGCGCCTCCAGAACCGACGCGCAGGTCTCGGCAAGATGCGAGATCTCGCTCAGGATGCGGGAGTTAGTCGACACAGCCTTCTTCGACTGTTCGTCGAGCGCCGTAAGAAGACGGCTGAGCTCCCAGTCAGCGTGCGCGTCGTATGAAAATTTTTGTGCGGAATTGCTTGGTTGGGTTGTGCTGCTGGCGCTCATCACGCCTTCCAACATCTTTTTTGTAATCGGCCGCAATCCTTCCCAAACGCTAACGACT
>JBDTSA010000186.1:0-5210 GCA_039931335.1 Acidobacteriota bacterium | reverse complement strand
ACTTCTACCTAAAATCCTTGAAATGAACAGGTTGTTACAAAAAGTGAATGCTGTGAGTTTTTATAACTCGAAAACTGCTATTTGTAAAGCAAATACGGTGCCCGTCGTTTTTCGAAATCGTCGAGGCTTTTCCGCCACGCGGTCTCTATCGCGTCAGGTGATTCTCCACGCTTAACCATCTCCAGGATCACGCCGTTCACGAGCAGCCGGCCGAAGCGATCGACTTCCCATTCGCTCGGGTAAAACTTCCGCAGCGCGGCGGCGATCTCGATACCGGTCCGCACCGGCTCGAAGGCGTTACGATTGGTCACGATGATGTTCACACCGCCGACGTCCTCGCCCCTGAACACCGACGCGTTCGGCTTAAATCTCACCGGCACGAACCGCACGCCCTTTAGGCCTCTTTCATTGAGGTATTTCGCCAGCTTCTGCCCGTCGAGCCATGGAGCTCCGACGACTTCGAACGGCGTATCCGTACCTCGGCCGACGCTAACGTTCGTCGTTTCGAGCAAACCGATGCCCGGATAAAGCGTTGCCTCATTCAGCGATCGCATATTCGGGGATGGATTGATCCAAGTCTGTCCGGTCTCATCGAACCACATCGAACGCGACCATTGCTCCATCTTAATGACGCGAAGATTGGCACCGATCTTTCGCTCGGCATTCATCATCATTCCGAGCTCGCCGATCGTCAGGCCGTATCTCACAGGAATCGTATGCGCGGCGATGAACGAGAGCTTGTCTTCTTCGGCAAGCGAGCCTTCCACAACCGACCCGGTTATCGGATTCGGGCGGTCGAGCACATAAATTGGTTTGCCCAATTTTGCAGCTTCCTCCATCACGTTCCGGAGCGTGGCGGTATAAGTATAGAAGCGGGCACCGATGTCCTGGATGTCATAGACGATCGCGTCGAGATCTTTGAGCAGTTCAGGTTTTGGCCTGCGTGTTTCGCCGTAGAGCGAGTAAACCGGCAGTCCCGTCTTCTCATCTTTTGTATCGTCGATCTTTGCGACATCCAGCTCGCCGCGGATCCCGTGCTCGGGTGCGAACAGCGAGACGAGCTTTACGTTCTTTGCTTCGAAGAGAACATCGATTGTCGGCTTCCCTGCAAAGTTTCGTCCCGTGTGATTTGTAACGAGTCCGATGCGTTTGCCTTCGAGGTCCTTGAAATTATCTTTCTCGAGGACGTCGATGCCGTTTAGTACTAATGCGGAACGCGGAACGCGGAATGCGGAATTCGTTTGGTTAGCTGCTTCGACGCTCGCTTTGAACTTTGGTATTTGAGCGGCGACTTGCGACGCGTAGATGCTCTCCGCGATCCGGTACGCTTCGATCGGCGTGTCTTCGATCGCCGATGCGACGACGGTTGCGACCTTTGCACGCAGCGGCGTGACATCGCCTTTGCCATCCGGGTGAACGCGGTTCGACATGAACACGACAAATGTCTGCGAGACGCGGTCGATCCAGATCGATGTTCCGGTGAAACCTGTGTGGCCGAACGACCCGAGCGGAAACAACTCGCCGCGGTTTGATGAGAACGAAGTATTGATATCCCACCCAAGCCCGCGCGTCGCACCGTCTTCTGAAACGACGATCGGAGTGGTCATGCGGGCGACGGTTTGTGTGGAGAGAATTCGCTGCGGACCCGAGGCGGAAACCCGACCGGTAGGGAGGGTGTTCTTTGATTTTGCATTTTGGATCTTGGATCTTGGATTGAATTCCGCATTCCGCATTCCGCGTTCCGCATTCGGATCACCCTCCCTACCGGTCGGGTTTCCGCCTGGAGCGATCCCACCATTCAGGATCATCTGACAGAATCGTGCGATATCGTCGGCGGTTGAGAAGAGTCCCGCGTGTCCGGCGACACCGCCCATGCGAAACGACGTGGGATCGTGAACTCGCCCTCGAATCATTTGACTGCCGTCAGTGTCCTTGCCATCAAACGTCGCTCCAAGATAATTACTCTGCCCCCGAACATTTTCGGTCGGTGCGATGCGTTCAAAGCGTCCGCCAAGAACGAGGGTGTACTTGTCCCACATTTGAGATGGTCCCTCTTGCAACGGATCAAAGGGAAAGAACAGCGTGTCGTCGAATCGGAATGGTTTAGACCACTTTGAGGCAAAAACGTGAAGCGACTCGTTGGTAAGTCTCCGAACAATCTCCCCCAACACAATGAACCCGATATCCGAGTAAACAAACTTCGTCCCGGGCGGAGTTCGCAGCTTTTCTTTCTTCAACGCCCCGAGCATCCCTTCCCTGCCGGTCCATTTTTCTTTTAGGTCGAAGTCGGGGGCGTAGCCGGAGGTGTGCGTGAGTAGTTGTTGAATCGTTACTTTTTTCGCCTGCTCGTCGTCTATATCCGGAACAAACTTGCCGACGGTGTCGCTCAGCCGAAGCTTTCCCTGCTCGACGAGTATCATGATCGAAGTCGCGGTCGCGACAGGTTTCGTAAGCGACGCAACATCGAAGATCGTATCGACCGTCATCTTCTCTACCGTCGGGACGAGCGAGCGATTGCCGAATGCTTTTCGGTAGACGATCCTTCCGCGATGCCCGACGATGATAACGGCACCCGGAAGTTTTTTATCGGAGATGTCCGCAAGAACAAGCGCTTCGATCTGTTCGAGCTTCGCGGCGTTCATGCCAACCGATTGGGGTGGGGCGAGCGGTAATCCCTGGGCGGAATTTTTAACGCAGAGCCCGCAGAGAACGCAGATAAGAATAAGAAAAGAAGTTGGATTTAGTGAGAAACGCATTGCCGAATAAACGTGAGACTTTCCGAGTCGCCAACGGCGACAAACATTAAAGCCTAGGGTGAAATGAGCGAAGCGAATGAAACCCTAGGTTGGATCAAGATATTTTACGACGCTGAAAGCTTCGAACAACGAACGTGATTGTTCGTCCCCTTCAGGGACTCGTTCGTCTCGCCGCACTTCCTAGGGTTCCGCTTCGCTTCACCCCAGGCTTTTAGTGTTTGTCGCCTTTGGCGACAAGAAATCAGCCGCGGCCCTACTTTATTCTTTTTTCTTATCGGCGTCTCCGCGTCTCTGCGGTGAAAATCACTTTCGGGCTTTCAATTCTTTTTCGCGCTCGACGAAACTTTCTTTACAAAGCTGCACGAACTCCTTCCCGATCGGCGAGAAATGTCCGCCGCGGAGCCGCGCAAGGCCGAGTTCCCATTTGATCTCAGCGCCTTCGATGAACCACGAGATGATCTTGCCGTCCCGAATATCGCGGGCAACGCTCTTTGCGCCGGCCATGCCCACACCAAGCCCGTTAGCAACCATCTCAGTTATCGCCTCTTGGCGGGAAAGCTCCATCGAAACATTCGGTTTGACGTTCGCAGCCGAAAAGAATTCGTCGATCATCCGCCGCGTGTTGCCTCCCCGTTCGCCGAGAATCAATTTTTCTCCGGCGAGCGTCGCGGCGCTGATGTACTTCTCTTTCGCAAGCGGATGTTTCGGATGGGCGATCGCGACGATCTCATCCGAGAAAAGCGATTCGGTCGTGACATTTGTGTTATCAGCCGGGAGTGAGATAAAAGCCGTGTCGAGCTCGCCGTGCATAATGCGGTCAACCAGCCGCTGGCTCGTGCCCGACGAAACGGACAACTCCGAGTTCGGGAATTTTTCCTTCAGCTTTTGCATGATCTTCGGGAGCTGGCTCATCGCAAACGTACCGGATGCCGATCCGATCCGAAGACGCCCGTACTCGGCCCCGGCCACTTCGGCGATCTCGGCGAGCGCCGAATCATGTTCGCGAAGTATCTTTCGCGCCCGTTCCAGAAGATACTCGCCGGCTTCGGTCAGGATCACTCGACGCGGCGTGCGCGTGAACAGCTGCAGACCGACTTCATCTTCGAGCTGTTTGATCTGCATCGAGATCGCCGCCTGTGTCACATTTACCCGCCTCGCGCCGGCGGTAAACGTCTTCGCCTCGGCGATCGCTAGAAACGCCTTGAGCTGTCTGATTTCCATCTTTGTTAATGCGGAATGTGGAACGCGGAATGCGGAATTCCGGTCGCAGCGCACTACTTACCAACAAAACCAACATTTGATCGAGCTGTACGTGATGAGTCAAATTCCGCGTTCCGCGTTCCGCATTTCTTACATCACGCATGCTTATTGCTTACATAAAATCCTTTAAGTTTGATTATAAGTCAAGTTTGACCAAGAATAATTTTGCATGTCTACAAACTCCACACACGGCAAGTCTAAGCAGAGATCACATCAGCTATTCCTTGGCGTTGACGGAGGCGGAACCAAGACGCAGATCGCCATCATGAACGAGGCTCGCGAAGTCCGATGCGAAGGGTTCGCCGGGCCGTCCAACCCGCTAAGAGTCGGTGTCGAGACGGCCGTCACAAATATTGCAAAGGCGATCAACGAAGCGTGTGACCGCGATGGCGTATCGCGCGGTGATATCGCATCCGCGACGCTCGGGCTGGCCGGCGTTCGCCGTGCGGATTTGAAACGCAGCGTCCGCGAGAGTTTCATCAAGCGTCTCGGGATTCGAAAAGTAGAGGTCGTCACGGATGCCGAGATCGCCCTCTACGCAACGACGCAGGGCAAGCCGGGACTCGTAGTGATCGCCGGTACGGGGTCGGTGTGCCTTGGCAAAAATGAAAAGGGCGAGATGGCAATCTCCGGTGGTTGGGGACCGCTCGCCGGCGATGGCGGCGGCGGTGTCGGGATCGCGCAGCAGGCTTTGCACAATATCGCGAAGGCTTCGGACGGCCGCGGCCTGCCGACGATGCTGAGCCAACGTGCGTCGGAATACTTTCGTGCATCGGGCCCCGAGAATTTGATCGTCGCGATCTACTCGCCGCAAGTCGATAACAGCCGCATCGCCGGTTTCGCACGGCTTGTCGTCGAAACCGCACAGGACGGCGATCAAATTGCCGTCGAGATTCTGAAAGATGCCGGTTATGAACTCGGCCTCGCCGCGTGTGCCGTGATCGAGAAGTTGGAGCTTGAGAATCGGCGAGTTCCGATCGGGTGCGTCGGCAGCATCTTTAACGCCGGCGAACTCCTGACGAAAGCGATGCTCGAGCAGGTTCGCCTGTGCGCCGCGAAAGCATTTCTAACTGAACCCGCGATGCCGCCCGCCCACGCCGCCGCCCTGATGGCGTATCAGTCACAGCGATGAACGGTGAGGGGGTAAGTGTGAAGTGTTAAGTGTTAAGTGTGAATGAAGAGCGCGTCTCTCCA
>JBDTSA010000185.1:0-5254 GCA_039931335.1 Acidobacteriota bacterium | reverse complement strand
AGCACCGTGAACGGCCTGTGCAGGATCTTCGGGATGCTCGGCGGAATAATCGCGAGGCCCAGAAGGATCCGTGTGAACGCGGTAAACAACTGCAGCGATCGCCGCCGGGTGACCGATACGTGAATTCCATCCAGTATGCTTTCTAATCTCATAACCTCGTCTTGAAACGCGTAGACCGGGCGAAATTGTTTCAGGTTTTTGCGGTCGAGGCTCATATTCCGTAAGATTTCCCTTTCGGTCATTAGCTATTGGTCTTTGGCTTTTGGCCTTTGGCTTTTGGGCTTAATTCCTAAGCTCCAATGGTTTTTGTAACCGAAAACCGAAGACCAAAAGCCAAAGGCCCAAGACCAAAGACCCAAAAATACAAAAGATGAACCTAAATATCATACCCGTCGAATGGACCGACGAAGGCGTACGAATGCTCGATCAGCGGTTACTGCCGACTGAAGAGAAGTGGCTGATGCTGCGGACGTATAACGATGTCGCTGCCGGCATTAAGGACATGGTCGTCCGCGGCGCTCCGGCGATCGGCGTCTCGGCGGCGTACGGTATCGCACTCGGTGCGAAACAGTTTGTCGGAACGAACATCGACGACCTTGCAGATGAGCTCGATTACATTTGCGACGTGCTTGGCGCGACGCGACCGACGGCTGTAAATCTTTTCTGGGCGATCGATAGGATGAAACGAACATTTCAGAAAGCGAAGTCGGAAGGGACGTCGGTTACGGAGATCCAGCAGATTCTTATCGACGACGCAAAGGCGATCCACGCCGAAGACATCGAGTCGCAGCGTCTGATCGCGAAATTTGGCGGCGAGTTGTTAGAAGACAATTCGACGGTGCTGACGCACTGCAACGCTGGAGCGCTTGCGACCGGCGGCGTGTGGGGAACCGCGCTCGGCGTGATCCGTGGTGCGGTCGATCAGGGTAAGCACATCTCAGTTATTGCCGACGAGACGCGACCATACATGCAGGGTGCGCGGCTGACAGCGTGGGAACTGATGCAGGACGATATTCCGGTCACGCTTATCACCGACAGCATGAGTGGGCATGTCATGAAAAAGGGACGCGTTCAGGCGGTTGTCGTCGGCAGCGACCGGATCGCTGCGAACGGCGATGTCGCGAACAAGATCGGAACCTACATGGTCGCGGTTCTTGCGAAGCGTCACGGCATCCCGTTTTATGTCGCCGCACCGTTATCGACCGTTGATCTAAACTGCCCGACCGGCGAAGAGATCCCGATCGAGGAGCGCGACATTCGCGAAGTCACACACCTCAAAGATATCCAACTCGCTCCCGATGACACTGTTGTCAGCAACTACGCGTTCGACGTTACGCCGAATGATCTAGTGACGGCGATCATCACCGAGAAAGGCGTCGCCCGCGCGCCATATACCGAGAGTCTGAAGAAGCAGTTTGAAGGGTAGGACGGACTGTCAGTCCGTCCATTTTGGTATACTCATTTTGTAGGGTAACAAAACATTTTAGGGGACGGACTGACAGTCCGTCCCTACTTCTGAATATGATCGAACGTGAACAGATCGAGATGGATGTGGTGTTTGTCGGAGCAGGTCCGGCAAATTTGGCAGCGGCTTTGCACCTCAAGAGCGAGATAAAGAAACACAACGAATACGTTAACTCCGGGCGCCTTCCCGGAAGTGTGATCGACGATCTCGAGATCGCCATCATCGAGAAGGGCTCATTCGTCGGGGCGCACATTCTATCCGGTGCCGTAATGGACCCGATCGCTATCCGCGAGCTGATGCCGGATTTTCTCGAGCAAGGCTGTCCGGTCGATTCCGTAGTTACAGAAGATGCGTTCTGGTATCTCACAGAGAAATCGTCCATCAATTCACCGATCGTGCCTCCGCCCCTCAAAAACAAAGGCAAATACATCATCAGCCTCAGCAGAATGTGCGAGTGGCTCGGCGAAAAATGTGAAGAGGCAGGCATAAATATATTTCCAGAATTTCCCGGTGCCGATTTGATCTACGACGAGAACAACGCCGTCGTCGGAGTCCGAACCGGCGACAAGGGAATCGGAAAGGATGGAAAACCAAAAGCGAACTTTGAACCTGGTGTTGAGATCCTCGCGAAAGTTACTGTGCTTGGTGAGGGATCGCGCGGGTCGCTTGCGAAACAGTTGATGTCCAGACTGGGGCTGATGAAAGACAAAGAGCCGCAAGTGTTTTCGCTCGGCGTAAAAGAATTGTGGGAAGTTCCGGCAGGGAACTTCGTCGAGGGCAAGGTCGTTCACACCCTCGGCTTTCCGTCCGACACCGACACGTACGGCGGCGGTTGGATCTACGGGATGAAAAACAACGTCATCAGCATTGGTTATGTGACCGGTCTCGATTACAAGGATCCGAACATCGATCCGCATCTCGAGTTTCAAAAATTTAAAACGCATCCGAAGGTCGCCGAAGTTTTGAAGGGCGGCAAGATGATCAAGTACGGAGCGAAGTCGATCAACACGAGCGGCTACTGGACGATGCCGAAGCTGTATGCGGACGGCGTCCTGATCGTCGGCGATTCGGGTTCGTTTCTCAATGGCCAACGGATCAAGGGGATTCACATGGCGATGAAGTCCGGAATGCTCGCCGCGGAGACGATAGTCGGTGCGTTTGACCATCAGGACTTCTCATCGAAAACGCTCAAGCATTACGATGAGAAGGTAAATCTGAGCTGGATCTACGACGAGCTTCACCCGGTCCGGAATTTCCACGCAGCGTTCCAATCGGGACGCTGGTCGGCGCTCATAAACTCCGGCCTGCAATTTTTGACGAAAGGCCTTGCCTGGGGATTCATGCCAAAGGAACATCACATTGCGGGCCATGAGCGGATGGAAAAATTATCCGCCAATGGAAAGCCATCGTTTGAAGAGCGATATTCCGGTGTCAAGTTTGATAAGCAGCTCACATTCGACAAGATCACCGACGTTTACCATGCTGCCGTCGCACATGACGAAGATCAACCGTCGCACCTGCACGTTTTGGATACTGAGATCTGCGCGACGGAGTGCGCGGAAGAGTATGGCAACCCGTGTCAGCGATTTTGTCCCGCGCAGGTTTATGAGATGGAGGCGAATTCTAAGACAGGCCGCCGCGAATTGAAAGTGAATTTCTCGAATTGTGTTCACTGCAAGACGTGCGACATTGCCGACCCGTATCAGATCATCAATTGGGTCACGCCCGAAGGCGGTGGCGGGCCAAATTACAAGGGCATGTAATTCCGATTTTGGATTTTGGATTACGAGGGCGAGGCTCTTTTTCCTAGGTGGGAGAAGAGCCTTGCGTTTTTGGGAATGCGAGTTGCACGAAACTAATCACCAGCGTCGACGTTCGGATTCGATACGCCGCCGCAAATCACAATGGAGGTTGGGTAAATGGCAATTTTTAATAACGATGAAGCGAAGGGAAAGTGGGAGCAGGCGAAGGGAACCGTGAAGGACAAGGTCGGCGAGTTGACCGGCAATGAACGTCTCGAAGCGGAAGGTGAAGCGCAGAACGCGGGTGGCGAGGCTCAGGAAAGCTGGGGCAAAGTCAAACGCGGAGTTTCGAACGCAGTGGATTCGGTTGGCGAGGCAATAAGCGACGCGGGCAAACGCGTCAATGACTAAGCGGACGAACGCCATGCCAGGCTATGACTAGTCAAAAAAAAGAACGACAGCCCTTTGCGGTCGTTCTTTTTTTCCGTCGAGACACAGGCTGGAAAGCCGGTCTTATTTAAGACTCTCAAGAATCTCGAAATTTACCTTTCGATTTTCGATCTCTTTCATCGCGACGCGCGTCGGCTTACTCTTTCGGGTATCGATATCGACCCGCGAAATCGCACCGCGCTGAAGCTGTTTGCTGCGTTGAGCAGCGAGGATTATCATCCTGTATTTTGAGTCGATATCAGGCGGATTAATTATCTCTTCAACTTCGCTTTCGTTCTCTTCCACCGCGACCACTGCTTCTTTCTTAGCCATATTCTTTGTTGGGTACTCCAGTTCCTAAAGTTTAGCCCTCTCGAAACTACCAAGGATACCCTGAATCAGCTCGTCTTGTCTATGCGGGCGTTGCCTTTCGGCAAGGATGATGGCCGCTAGCTTCCTTGCCGCCGCGGCGATCTCGTCGTTGATAACCACGTACTTGAAGCCGGAATATTGCATTACTTCCGTCTGTGCATTTTTGAGCCGGAGCTCGAGATCCTCCATTCCTTCGGTCGCCCGCGCTGTTAGGCGTGCCCGCAAAACCTCGTAGGAGGGCGGCAGAATGAAGATGCTTACAGCCTCCGGCATCTTTTCCAACACGGTGGCCGCACCCTGAACGTCGATCTCGAGGATAATGTCCATCCCGGCGTTCGTCATTTGCTCGGTCTGTTCCAAGGATGTTCCGTAGTAATTCCCGTGGACCTCGGCAAACTCGAGAAACCCGCCTTTCTCCCCATACGCCTTGAATTCGGATTTTGAAACGAAGTGATAATGCTTACCGTCCTCTTCGCCGAATCGCGGTGCTCGGGTCGTCAACGAAACGGAGTAACCGATATGCGGGGCACTCTCCAACACCTCGCGGATCAATGTTCCTTTTCCGCCGCCAGAGGGCGAGCTGATGATGATGAGGTTACCTTTCATCTTTTTCGATTGTTGTTCGTTGTTCGTGGTTCGGGACTAAAATATCGAACAACAATTAACGATCAACGAACCAATCACTAATTATTCGACATTTTGAACCTGTTCACGAATTTTCTCAATCTCGCTTTTGATCGCGAGTGCGCTCTCCTTGACGACCATATTATTCGTTTTCGATGTAATGGTGTTCGCCTCGCGGTTGAGTTCCTGCGTGAGAAAATCCAAACGCTTTCCGACCTCTTTGTCCTCGTCCATGATCGTTCGAAAATGCTCGATATGAGTCTTAAGCCGCGCTATCTCTTCTGAAATGTCGGCCCGATCGGCGAGATATGCGATCTCCTGCGCGAGCCTGCCCTGATCCAGCTCGATCTGAGATTCGCTTTTCGCGAGCAGATCGCCGATGCGCCTTGTCAGTCGCTGGCGATATTCTTCGCCTATCGCCTCGGCTTCACTTTCGATCGACGGCAGATGCTGCTCGATCGTGTCGAGTCTTGAAGCGAGCTCCGTCTTGAGCATCTCACCTTCGCTCGAGCGCATTCGCTCGAGATCTTCGATGGCGGTTGTGAGTGCGGTTGACACGCCGACTGCAAACTCTTCACCTAGATCACTCTTTTTTGAGATCATCACGTTTGGAAGTTTTGCG
>JBDTSA010000184.1:0-5283 GCA_039931335.1 Acidobacteriota bacterium | reverse complement strand
CAAAATCTAAAATCCAAAATTCGAGTCAAACGCGTCTGCGTTTTGGCGGCCTGCATCCGTTGTGCGGTATCGGAGTGGTATCGCGGATCGACGTCACACGAATTCCCGCCTGCGCAACAGCTCGGATCGCCGATTCACGGCCTCCGCCCGGGCCTTTTACACGAACCTCTACTTCACGCATTCCAGCTTCTGCCGCTTTACGCGCCGCCTCTCCCGCCGCCTGCTGCGCAGCGAACGGGGTTCCCTTTCGGGATCCGCGGAAACCGCGAGCTCCCGACGAAGACTGAGCGACAAGATTCCCCTCCGTGTCCGTTATCGAGATCAGCGTGTTATTGAAAGATGCTGAGATATGAACAATTCCCATCGGGATGTTCTTTCGCTCTTTCTTTTTAAAAGTCTTCTTCTTTGTTCCTGCTGCTGGTTTAGCCATATAAACTGTTCGTTGTTCGTTGATCGTTGTTCGTTCTCATTCGCGTAACACGACGAACAACGAACCACCAACCAATTATTTCTTGCCCGGAGCCTTCTTTTTAGCGACCGCAGCCTTTCGCGGACCCTTTCGAGTGCGGGCGTTGGTTGATGTGCGCTGGCCGCGAACCGGCAAGCTTCTACGATGTCGAAGACCACGATAGCAGCCGATGTCCATCAATCGCTTGATATCCATCTGGACGCGCTTCCGAAGATCACCTTCGATCTCACCCTGTCCATCGAGGATCGCACGTATTTTATTAAGCTCGTCCTCACTCAGGTCTCGAATCTTGGCATCAACGCTGACAGATGCCTCATTGAGGATGCCAGTCGCGCGGGACCTGCCCACGCCGTAGATGTACGTCAAACCAACCTGTGCCCGTTTATTGGGCGGTAAATCAACTCCTGCTACGCGAGCCATATCTTCTCCAATTTTCTCAAATCTGAGATTTCAGATCTGAAATCTAAACTTATCCCTGACGCTGCTTATGCTTCGGATTATCACAAATCACGCGCACAACGCCTTTCCGGTGAATGATCTTGCATTTATCGCAGATCTTCTTTACTGACGGTCGTACCTTCATAATCTTTCAGCCTCTTATTTATAGCGATACGTGATCCTTCCGCGTTTCAGGTCATACGGCGAAAGCTCGACCAAAACCTTGTCACCGGGCAAAATACGAATAAAATTCTTCCGCATTTTGCCAGAGATGTGGGCAAGCACTTCGTGCTCGTTGCCGTCTATCGAAACCTTGAACATAGCATTCGGCAAGGTTTCGAGAACGGTCGCCGTCACCTCTATCGCCTCTTCCTTAGACATATGTCTACAGACCAACTGGCCGATTAGTTGGACAAACCGTAAATATTAGCGGTTTGTGCCGCAAAACTCAAGCTAAGCAGTTGCGGTTTCTGATTTAGAGCCCTCTAGCCGCCGTTTTTGCTCTATTGTCAGCGTGAGGATCTCGGGTCCGTTCTCCGTTACAGCGATCGTGTGCTCAGCGTGAGCCGACAAGTTGCCGTCCGCTGTGACGACGGTCCATTTGTCCTCGAGAGTCCTGGTTTCGTGGCTCCCGAGGTTAAGCATGGGCTCTATCGCGAAACAGTACCCGATCCTGATCTTCTCTCTTGTTCCCTGGCGTCCATAGTTCGGGATTTGCGGGGCTTCATGCATCTGCCGGCCGATCCCATGCCCGGTGTAGTCTCGCACTATCCCATACCCGTACTTTTCCGCGTGCTCCTGAACAGCCCATCCTATGTCACCCACGCGCTTGTTAGGCCAGCATTGTTCGATACCGTGTGCGAGGCATTCCTCGGTCACGCGAATGAGCTGAGCCGCTTCCTCGCTGATCCTCCCGACAGGTACCGTGGTCGCCGTGTCGCCGACGAATCCGTTTAGGGTGCACGCCATATCGAGCGAAACGATATCGCCTTCCTTGAGCGGTAAGTCCGTCGAAAACCCGTGGACAATGGCGTCGTTAGGTGAAGCGCAGATCGCGAACGGAAAAGGCACCATCCCGCGCGGCTTGTAGCCAATAAACGTCGGGATTGAGCCCGCGTCACGCATCATCTTCTCCGCGACGGCGTTCAACTCGAGCGTTGTCACACCCGGAGCGACCATCTCACGCAAAGCCTCACGGACCTCCGCGATCAGCTCGCCGACGGCACGCATCTTTTCAAGGTCTTTTTGTGATTTCGCGATGATCATCCTTTTCCCGAATAGAACGGCGGTCGTCTTGCTTAATATTCCACCAAGTCTCGAACCGCCAGCCATGCTAGTTGCTTATCAGCTTTTCAAGCTCAGAATAAATCTGTTCAACGTCGCCTGCTCCGTCGACCTTCTTAAGGCGGCTAGATGTTTCATAATAATCGAGCAGCGGTTTCGTTAGCTCGTCATAAGTCGCAAGCCTCGTCGAAACACTTTCCTCATTGTCGTCGGCACGATGCGTCAAGACCGTAGCCGGATGGAAATCACAAACGTCGTCGTTTTTTGGCGGTTTCGAGTAGACATTGTATATCTCGCCGCAAACCGAACATGAACGTCGCCCCGTCAAACGCCGCATCAATTCTTCACGCGGAACGTCGACCTCGATCGCTTGTATTTCAAATCCTTGCGCTTTCGCCAGATCTTCTAATTGCGCTGCCTGAACCGCGGTTCGCGGATAGCCGTCGAGAATATATCCGGCATTGCAATCCTTGCGCGATGTCCGAGCCTCAACGATCTTGTATGTAATATCGTCGGAGATTAGCTTCCCCGACGTCATTATGGCCTGCACTTCGCGCGCAAGTGGTGTGTCGAGTGTCTTCATCTCCCGGAACATGTCGCCGGTCGAGATCTGTGGAAGGCCCGTCCGCTCTTGCAGAAGCCGGGCCTGCGTTCCTTTCCCCGCCCCAGGCGCTCCGATCAATACGATTATCTTCGACATCAATATCCTAAAGCCACAGAGGACACAGAGAAGATCGAGAAGCTCTTTCTCAATCTCTGTGTCCTCTGTGGCAAAAAAGTGCTATGAGCGTCGGCCTCGGAGCCTGGATCCCGCTCCGAGAAATCCTTCGTAGTTTCTCATCACAAGCTGCGCTTCGATCTGGGATACCGTGTCCATTGCCACACCGACAAGGATCAACAACGACGTTCCACCAAAATAGAACTGATAACCTAAACCGGTCGGCAACCAGCTCAGACCCGGAGTCGCCGTAAAGAATGCGTCGATCCGGTCGCCGATAAACGGCAATCTCGCAACCCGGAAACCGCTCAACAATATTTGCGGAACGAAAGCCACAAACGCCAGGTAAAGAGCACCCACCGTCGTCAGCCTGGTCAGGATCGCATTTAGATACTCTGCTGTCGGCGCACCCGGGCGTATGCCGGCAATAAAGCCGCCGTGCTTTCGTAAGTTGTCCGCCACCTCGTCCGTATTAAAGACGATCGTGATGTAAAAGAACGTGAACAGCACGATCATCGAAAGGAAGAAAAGCTCGTAAAACGGATCGCCGCCGTGAAACTGCGTCATGAATGCCTGGATCTTCGCCCAGGTCGACGTCGTATCGCCCTGCGCCGGCGGAAAGGCCGAGAAGAGCGTCTGCGGCATTGCCAGCACGGACGATGCAAAGATCACCGGGATAACGCCACCCATATTGATCTTTAGCGGAAGACTCGTTTCCTGCCCTCTAAAGGTCTGGCTGCCGACACGCCGACTCGCATACGTTATTGCAATATTCCGTCTCGCCGATTCGACATAAACGATCAAGGCGATCAGTGCGATAAGTACGACGACCAGGAAAATCACGCCAAGTGTCTGCAATGCATCGCCGGCCCGGACACGGTCGCTCACCTGAATAACCGCTCTCGGCAAGCCGATCACGATACCCGCAAAAATCAGCAGCGAGATGCCGTTGCCGACCCCGCGCTCGGTGATCTGTTCACCGAGCCACATGACGAAGATAGTCCCCGTCGTTAGCGTCACAACTATCATTGCCGTGGCGGGCCAGCTATCCTGAATGATGGCGTTACGCGAAAGCCAGGTCGCGACGAAGAAAGTTTGAACCGAGCACAGAACAACGGTCAGATACCGCGTCCATTGATTCATCTTCTGACGTCCAACTTCGCCCTCTTCCTGGATCTTTTTCATCGCCGGCGAGAGGACGGGCATCAGCTGCATGATGATCGATGCTGTGATGTAAGGCGTTACACCGAGCGCAAAAACAGAGATCGTACGGAAATTACCGCCCGAAAACAGGTCGAGTACGCCAAGAAGCGTTCCTGCAACTTCACCCCAAACTTGTTCGAGACGCTCCTTGTTGATCCCCGGCGCAGTTACATGAGCTCCGAGACGGTAAACCGCGAGCAAGCTAAGCGTGAAAAAAATACGCGTCCGCAGCTCGGGAACCTTGAACATGTTCTGAACTGCGTTGAGAAACTTCTCCATATAATTGTTGGTCGTTCGTCGATCGTTGTTCGTCGCGAAAGATCGAACGTGGCCGTACCAAACAACGAACTACGGACCACGATCAACGGGCTAGGCGGCTGCTTCGACTGCCTTCTTGATCTCGGTTACGGAACCACCGGCCTTCTCGATCTTATCCTTGGCCGTTTTAGTAAATCGATGTGCAGAGATCTTCAACGCTTTCGACACGTCGCCGGTACCGAGGATTACGAGATCGTGCTTCGCCTTTTTGATCAGACCGCGCTCGTGCAGTATTTCCGGAGTTACGTCATCGCCCGCAGCGAAGTTCGATTCGATCTTGGCAAGGCTGATCTCGATCCACTGCTTCTTGAAAATGTTCGTAAAGCCGCGCTTCGGCAGACGACGCTGCAAAGGCATCTGACCGCCTTCGAAACCTGGACGGCTGCTGTAACCCGAGCGCGATTTCTGCCCCTTGTGTCCGCGGCCCGAGGTTTTACCCAGACCCGAACCTGGACCGCGTCCGACGCGCTTCTTCTTATGCGTCGAACCCTTCGCCGGCTTCAAATTATTTAATGATAATGCCATATGTTCTCTCGTCAATCGTGAATAGTGAATCGTAAATAGAAAGCCTGTTTCTATTTACGATTCACTATTTACTATTTGCTAGTCAACGATCCGCAACAAGTGCGGTATTTTTGCAACGATCCCACGTGTCGCGGGTGTATCGGGCCTGGAAACCGTTTGATTGAGCTTCGTGATCCCGAGGCTTCTGACGATCTCCTTCTGCTTCTTCGCGTAGCCGATCGAGCTGCGATAATACTGGATCGTGATATTTCCGCCGTCTTTGTTTTCCGCTTTCTTTGCCATCTCTTTATTTTCAATTTTCAATTTTCAATTTGCTATGTCGTTCATC
>JBDTSA010000183.1:0-5291 GCA_039931335.1 Acidobacteriota bacterium | reverse complement strand
GATAAGAACAACGGCTCAGAAGAAACTGCCCGGGCATTCGCGGCGATAGCCGAGGCTTACGAGGTGTTGAGCAACGCGAAGGAGCGGGCCGCCTACGACAAGCGGATACTGCAAGCCCGGTACAACGGCTCGACCAACGGCGATTCGGTGTTCGCGTCATCCAACAGCCACGCCCGCCGCTGGCGCCAGCTCGTCTACGAACATCGCTACAACGAGATCATCGACCGGATGATCGCCGAAGAACGACGCGAGTCGATGGCCCTCCAGCGGATCATATTTCCGATGGTGGCTCTATTCCTATCGACGTTGCTTGTCGCGATATTCCGGCCCCAGGTCATCTCGGAAAGACTCGGTATTCCTGGCGTTATTATCCTCGGGACGCTGTTTATCGTTGGTTTGATTCATTTGATCGGACGGGTTCGCGAAGCAATGGAGCGATATGCTTACCATTCTGACGAGATCCACGATTCGATAATCGAAGCCGAGGGCACCGTAGTAAAGCCCTATTCGCGTTTTCTGGCCGGATCATTCATGGTACTTGGATTGGTCGTCAGTTTTGTGACCGGTTTGTTGATCGGGAATTATGCGGATTTCGGACCGCTGGCTCACCCGCCGCAGTTTTGGTTCTCGAACCCCGAATTTCTGCTCTATCCCCCTATTTTCGTGCTTATTGTGGATCTCATGCACTCGCTCGTCTTGCGAACGGAACATTAGCATGCTGCTTGACGTTCCCGGGCCCGGCAACTATAATCTCTACTTTGTTTTGAGAATTGTTTCGTAAGGAATTTTAATGGCTAATCATAAATCGGCAGAAAAACGCGTTCGACAAAATGTTAAGCGCAACGAGATCAATCGCAGTAACCGAAGCAAGCTCCGGACGCAGATCAAGAGCCTCCGGTCGGCGTTGTCGGCGGGAGACAAAAAACTCAGCGGCGAGCTTTTGAATCCGACGGTCTCGTTGATCGACAAGGCGGTCAATAAGGGGCTGATCCACAAGAACACCGCGGCACGTCATAAATCGCGTTTGACGAAACACGTTTCAGAGCAAGGATAGGGCGGGTTTCTACCCTCACGATTAATAGTTTTCTCCTTGAATTACGGAAGTAGCCAGAGGTGGCTGCTTCCGATTTTTTTGTTCGCGGATGCGTCCGGCGGTAATTCATGTCAGCATGTTACAATCCGCCTGTGCCAACGCCCCGACGCTACAAATATTTCGACCTGATCATGGCGGCTTTCGTCGCCGTGCTCCTTTGTTCGAATTTGATCGGCGTACATAAGGTCTCGTCCATCAACCTTCCCTTCTACGGCGAGTACATCTACGGGGCCGGCGTTCTGTTCTTCCCGATCAGTTATCTTTTCAACGACATCATGACCGAGGTCTACGGATTTGCTCGTTCTCGGCGCGCGGTCTGGGCAGGTTTCGCGGCGCTCGTATTCGCTTCTGTTATGTCATACGTCGTGACGACTCTTCCCGCGGCCCCGACGATGTCAGCTGAACATCAGACCGCTGTAAATTTTATTTTTGGACAAACTGCTCGAATAACGCTCGCTTCCATTGTCGCGTTTTGGGCCGGTGAATTTATCAACTCATTTGTCCTTGCGAAACTGAAGGTCCTGACTGAAGGCCGCTTCCTCTGGGTGCGAACCATCGGTTCGACATTCGCCGGTGAGGCGCTGGACAGCGTCATCTTCTATCCAATCGCGTTTCTCGGCACATGGTCGAACGAACAGGTCCTCAGCGTGATGATCGGGAATTATATTCTCAAGGTGTTATGGGAAGTTGTCGCGACGCCGCTGACCTACGCCATCGTAAACTTCCTGAAGAAAGCCGAGCACGAGAATTTCTACGATCGCAATACCGATTTCAATCCGTTTACTTTGGAAGTTTGAAAGTCTGATGAAACTCACGCTCGACACTCCCATCATCGAGTTCCACAATTATGGGATCTCAAAACTATCGGCCGCAATGGCTCGAAAGCTGGCGACCGCCGTCGCTGGCGAATCCGCGAAGAGCGATCTGACCGGAGCAACGGTAGAAGATCTACTCAATTATTTTCCGATGCGGTACGAAGACCGCTCGAATCTCCTCAAGATCGATCAACTCTACGACGGTATCGAAGCCTCGGTCGAACTATACGTCCGCGTCTCCGGCGGATTTCAGGTCGGCAAGAACCGCAGCCCGAAAGCTCCGCCGCTTTTCATCTTCGAGATCTCGGCGAGCGACGCCGAAAGGGAAAAGAGGCCGGTTGTCGTTTTGTGGTTCGTGTCCGGCCGTCAAGCGCAGCGCATTATCGGTTATTACAAGGAGCGGTTCGAGCGCGGCACCCGATTCGTCGCTTACGGCAAGTGGGAATGGGATAGCCGGAGAAACACCTTCGCTCTCAATATAAAGAAACCGGACGAGCTTGAGGTACTACCTGGCTTGTCCGATGCGCCGCCGCCCGGCGAATCGCTCGCTTTTGACGAAAGCTCTAAAGCTTCATCTATTCAACCACTCGCTACGGCGGGCGACGCCGACACCGACGAATTGGACGAGACGGTCGATCCAGAGTTTGCGATGATCCACACGGCGCGTCGTGTTCCCGTCTACCGAAAGCTCGGTCCATTCATGACGAAACGGCTGCGCGAGATAATTTTCGCGGTCCTCCAAAAACTCGATCGCGAATCAGTTGAAGAAACACTGCCGAAGGAACTTCTAAAAGATCAGCCCCTGCTCGGACGTTCCGAAGCTCTCGCGGAAATTCATTTTCCACCGGACGATTCGACAATTCTCGAGTACGAGAGTTTCCGCAGCCGAGCCCATCGGCGGCTTATCTTCGAAGAATTCTTCTGGCTCGTTTTTGCACTGACGCTGATCCGCGGCGAACGCCAGAAGGAACCAAAAGGTACAGTGATCGAAATGCCGCAGGCGTTGATCGATCGAATGACACGCATCGCGCCGTTTGATCTGACGGCCGCCCAAAAACGCGTTATTCAGCGGATAATCGACGACATGGCATCGGATGCGCCGATGAACCGACTGCTGCAAGGCGACGTCGGAAGCGGTAAAACGATCGTTGCGTTCATGGCAATGTTTGCGGCGATCGAGAACGGATATCAGGCCGTGCTAATGGCTCCGACAGAGATCCTCGCCGATCAGCATGCGCGAAACGCCGAGCACATTTTTGCCAACACTTCTTACAAGGTCGGACTACTAAAGGGCAGCATGCGTGCTGCAGAAAAGCGGAAGGCCCAGGAAGCCATCGCGTCGGGCGACGCTCAGATCATCATCGGAACACATGCCGTGATCCAAGACGCGGTGAAGTTCGAGAAGCTCGGTCTCGCGGTGATCGACGAACAGCATCGATTCGGAGTTCTGCAGCGTTCCGCCTTGCGATCGCTCGGATACAATCCGGACATTCTAGTTATGACGGCCACGCCGATCCCACGCTCGCTTGCGATGACGGTCTACGGCGATCTCGATGTGTCGGTAATCGATGAGCTTCCGCCGGGACGTACGCCGGTGAAGACGGTTGTCGTCGGCGAAGACCGTCGCGAGGGCGTCTACCGTGGAATGGTGCGCGAGATCGAGCAGGGCCGCCAGGTGTACGTCGTCTACCCGCTTATCGAGGAATCAGAAAAGGTTGACCTTAAAGCCGCGACGAAAATGTTCGAAGAACTCAGAGACAAGATCTTTCCTCTCTACAAAGTCGGGCTTCTGCACGGAAAGATGAAGCCGGGGGAAAAGGACGAGATCATGCGGCAGTTCGTTTCTGGTGAGCTCAACATACTCGTTTCGACGACGGTCATCGAGGTGGGTGTCGACGTTCCGAACGCTTCGCTCATGGTGATCGAGCACGCCGAGCGCTTCGGACTTTCACAGCTCCATCAACTTCGCGGACGTGTTGGACGCGGATCAGAACAGAGCTTTTGCGTCCTGCTGACGGGCGACAAGAAAACTGCTGTGGCGAAGGAACGGCTCGGGATAATGGAAGAAACAAGTGACGGCTTCCGGATCGCCGAAAAGGATCTCGAGATCCGCGGGCAAGGTGAGCTCCTCGGCACGCGGCAGTCGGGGATCCAGTCGTTCAAGATCGCCAACATTATCCGCGACCTTGAGATACTGGATGACGCTCGACTTTCGGCGGAGACTTTCCTCGGGCCAAAGCGTAAGAGCAAAGAGACTGAACGACTCATCGAGCGCGTTCGAGGCAATCCTCAGTTTGGACTCGCAAATATCGGCTAAAAAATCTTTTCTAGCTTTTTGTCGTTGATTTCGTTATATTTACCCAGCAGTTTACCCAATTCATTCGCGAATAAATAGCGCCCGGAGCCGTTCGAATCGGTTC
This sequence comes from Acidobacteriota bacterium, assembly GCA_039931335.1. Lineage (GTDB taxonomy): Bacteria > Acidobacteriota > Blastocatellia > Pyrinomonadales > Pyrinomonadaceae > OLB17. Next base: position 963 of record JBDTSA010000183.1, on the reverse strand, counting down.
CGACACACAAAATGACGGTCTAACTTTCTGGCCACATCGAGCCACAAGCTGAGATGGAAAATCGACGCCCTCCCCGATCCAACTCAACTGATCGAAAACCGTATTTCGGCCGAGGTAAAGGTGCGCCTGCTTTCCGTGACAAGAACCGGACCGCAGATCCGCCCAGGGACGGCGATGGTCGCGGTAACCGAAGCGGTGATGGCCGAGGGCTGGGTATCAGGACGCGATCAAATGATTCGCGCTTGGGCGGCGGCCGGTCCGACGGCGCCTTCAGGAACGACAGCGAAAGACGGTTCGGGCCGGGCAAGTTTGACAAGACAAGAAGCGATCAGCACGGTCGTTCGCGAACCGGCAAACCGATTGTCGCCGAAAATCAAATAAGGATCACGTCGGATGGGCAGATAACCGATGGCCGCTTTCGCGGCCAAACCCTCAGCAACTCGCCTTCGCCCAAAGCTGCACATACAGATCGCAAACTGCGCGAAGTTGTATTCAGGGTTATCTCGAGGCGGGTGAAGGGCGGACGAATACTCGATCTCGGGGCAGGCGTCGGGACAATCGGTATTGAAGCGATCTCACGCGGAGCGATGCTCGCCACTTTCGTCGAGCGTTCGGCGCGAACGTGCGCACTGATCCGGAAGAATCTCTCAGAGATCGGAATCAAAGACGGCCATGGTGAAGTAGTCGAAACCGAGATATTTCTCTTCCTGAAAAACTCGGCGCGGCGAAAGCGTGTATGGGACGTCGTGTATTTCGATCTGCCGCCATGCGACGAACATGCCGCGATTCTCGATGGCTTGAGCCGCGGCTACGCGATCAAATCCCGCGGGCTCCTGATTGTCGAGCACGCTTCTGACGTCTCGTTTCCCGACAATATCAGACAACTTCGAAGGTGGCGCACGATCGACCACGCCGGAAAGATTCTCAGTATTTATGAGAGAATCTAGCAGGAGGTTCCGAATG
>JBDTSA010000182.1:0-5292 GCA_039931335.1 Acidobacteriota bacterium | reverse complement strand
ACGAACGGCGAGTTGGAGGGTGTAGCACTCATCGGACACTCGACGCTTGTCGAGGCACGGACCGATGACGCAATGTACGCACTCGCGGTCGTGGCACGTCACGCCGACACACCGATCCATCTGATCATGTCCAACGGAAAAGCGGCCGAGGCTTTCTGGAAATACTTTTCCAGTTCCGCCAGCAGCCCCCGATTGAAGTGCATCGAAGAGTTGTTCGAGCTCAGCTTTCCGTTTCTCGTGAAGAAATGTAAGTGGGAAGTTCGATATGCAACCCTCAACGAGCTCGAACAGGTTGCCGAGGCGCAAGCCGAAGTAGCCTTGCTCGAGAGCGGTGTCGACCCGATGATTCGCGACCGCAAAGGCTTTCTAAAGCGTGTTGCCCGCCGGATCGAACAGGATCGTGTCTTCGTCGTGGTGGAGGATGGCGAGCTGATCTTCAAGGCCGACGTCGTAGCCCAGACGGATGACGTCGCATACCTCGAAGGCGTTTATGTAAGTCCCGAACATCGCGGCAAGGGAATCGGCCCCGAATGTCTTGCCGAGGTTGGCCTCCGGCTTCTTAATGAAGTGCAAAACGTTTGCCTTCTTAGCAACGTCGACTTTGGAAATGCACATGCTAGCTTTCTGAAGGCCGGCTTTAGGAATACGGACCACTGCACGACGTTATTTGTGTGAGAGAAAAGGATAGACTTTTGCTGCACCGCAGTTCATAATTAAGGCCGGGTCGGAATGCGTTCCGGTCCGGCCTTCCTTTACCCCACGAATTCCATCGGCAGCTTTGATGACTCCCAAATAAAGGGTGCTCACAGCGCTTCACTTCTATTCGGCCCGGCTTCCCTGGCCGTCGAAATGAACTACCATAAGTTAACAATCGGTTACATGGTTGCGGTTCTGGCAATCGGCTTGGGGTGTCTGTCGTTCGCGGTGTACAGCCTTCCGATCGAGAAGCTAGACCTCTATTTCCTTGTCATTGCCGGTTCGACCATCGGACTAGGTTCGTGGGCGACCGTCAAGATACCGCGTGTTAAGACCCACATCGCAGTCTCCGATATATTCATTTTTCTGACCTTGCTCTTGTATGGCGGCGAGATCGCCGTTTTACTTGCAGCGATAGAGACTCTTTTTACATCGTGGCGTTTCTGCAGCAAGAAGATCACCATCTTTTTCAACGTCGCCGCGATGGCCTTCTCAACGTCGATTGTCGTGTTGGCACTCATACTCAGCGGCCATTACGAAAACGGCGAGATCCTGACGAACAAACTCAGTTTTCAGAGTCTGATTATCGCTCTTTCGGTCCTTGCCGTTACCCAGTTTCTTGTGAACACGCTCGTCGCGTCCGTCCATGACTCCTTCGCAAACGCACTGCCGTGGTGGGATACGTGGAAGAGCAAGTACATCTGGACATTCTTTACTTATTACGCCGGTGCCGTCGGTGCGGGAACGCTTGTAAAGCTCGCCCACTATGTCGGATTCGGCTTGATCGTCGCGACGTTCCCGGTGATCCTGTTCGTCTTTCTCGCCTACCGCATGTATCTCAAGAACGTCGAGATGTCGATCGCGCAGGCCGAACAGGCGGAGAAGTATGCAAGGATCCTCGAGGAACGATCTAACGCGCTCCGTGAATCGGAAGAGCGGTTTCGAAGCGCCTTTGCATATGCACCGATCGGCATCGGACTCGTCTCGCGTCACGGAAAGTGGTTAAAGGTAAATCATGCTCTCTGTGAAATTCTGGGCTACGAAGCCGATGCGCTTTTGAGCATGGAATTTCAGGAAATAATGTTTCCGGAAGATCTGGGCGGAACCTTGATCAAGATCCACGAGCTGATGGCCGGCCGGATCGCGAGCTGTCAGATGGAGCAGCGTTACATTCACAAAACCGGCAGAACAGTTTGGACACAGTGGAGCGTTTCCGCATCGGGCGACGTCAGTTCGGACGGCTCAAATCTCATCTTCCAGCTCCAGGACATTACGGACAAGAAGATCGCCGAACAAAAATTGCAGCACGAAGCGACGCATGATGCACTCACGGGTCTGCCTAATCGTGCTCTTTTCATGCGCCGTCTTGAGGAGGCTCTCGACCGCAACCGGAAGGATGCGAGGTATCAGGTCAGCGTCCTGTTCATAGATCTCGACCGATTTAAATATGTCAACGATAGTCTGGGGCACCTGATCGGCGATCAACTCCTGATCGGAATAGCCGCCCGTTTGCGCGATTGCATGCGGCCGCCGGATATCGTTGCACGCCTTGGCGGTGACGAATTCATGATCCTCGTCGAGGGCAGATATTACGGCGAAAAGATCACTCAGATTTCAAACCGCATTCAGCGCCAGTTCGATCAGCCGTTCGATCTGTACGGCCAGGAAGTTTATAGCTCGGCGAGCATCGGAATACTCCGAGCCTCCGAGAATCACATGACCTCAGAAGACGTAATGCGTGACGCCGACACGGCGATGTATCAGGCAAAACGGTCGGGGCGTTCGCAACATGCCGTGTTCGACGAGAACATGCACACCGAAGCAAAAGAAATTCTTTTGCTCGAGACCGATCTTCGGAAAGCGATCGAGAAGTACGAGTTTGAGGTCGAATACCAGCCGATCTTTTCCCTCAAGACCGGCGAAATAGAAGGCGTCGAAGCTCTTGCTCGTTGGTATCATCCGCAGCTCGGCGAAATACTTCCGTCAAAGTTTATTCCGCTCGCCGAAGAAACCGGCCTCATCGACCCGCTCGGCGAACTCGTCCTCGACAAAGCTTGCACGGAGATCGGGAGGGTTTACGATGAGGTAGCGATCAACTCTCTGAAGCTAAGCGTCAATCTGTCGTGCCGCCAATTCGCACAGCCATTCCTTGTGAACCAGGTTAAGAATATACTCAACCGGACCGAGTTTCCGCCATCGCGGCTGAAGCTGGAGATCACCGAAACGGTCTTTTTCGAATATCAGGAACGCGCTATTGAAATGCTCAACCAACTCCGCGATCTCGGTATACAAATCGACATCGACGATTTTGGTACTGGCTATTCCAACCTCGGTTACCTCGTACGGCTGCCGATTTCGACACTCAAGATAGACCGGTCATTCGTAAACCTGATTAACGACGACGGTGCCAATACCGAACTTGTGCGGACGATAATAGCAATGGCGAAAAATCTGGACCTGGAAGTCGTCGCCGAAGGAATTGAGACAAAGTCGCAACTAGAAGCGCTCAAGAGTCTCGGATGCGGAAGCGGCCAGGGCTTTTTGCTCGCGAGGCCGATGTCGGCGGATGAGCTGCGCTCGTTCCTGCTTGAGGAGATCGACGCTCCGATCCCGGCCCCGCCGATCGACTTATCAGCCGCTTCGATGCTCAGCTAACTGGGTTCTTAATATCTGTAGTTGACAACGGAACCGTACCTGAATAAAAATACGATCGTTCGTTTTCTTTATGCCAAAGCTCAGCACCGCCGCGATCGAAAAGCGGAAGGAGACGATCGAGGACGCAGCCCGCGAGTTGTTCATTAAGCAGGGATTCCACCGGACCTCGATGCGGGACATCGCCAAGGGTGCCGAGGTGTCGCTTGGCAACCTGTACAACTACTATCCGACGAAGGATGCGATCTTTGAATCACTGATCAACGGTTACGTGATGGTAATTGACGACAAGCTTCGTTCGATCTTTTCGGAGATCGATGAGCCACTCGAGCCTGAGAATCTTCGCCGGCTCGGTGAACTGGTTGGCAAGCTTGTGAATGAGCATTCGGATTTTTGGCTGCTCATGTATATCGACGTTCTCGAATTTCAGAATCGCCACTTCCGCAAAATGTTCGACGGGATCATCGGCCGGTTCAGAAAGATCTTCTCCGAGAAATTCAAGGAGGCTGAAGAGCGTGGCGACCTCCGGACAGGAGTCGACGCCGCCCTCGTCTTTACCGCCGCGTACATGCAATTTTTTAATTATTTTCTCGTCGAGAAGCTATTCGGCGGGAACCGTCACCTAGGCCTGAGCGACGACCAGGCGCTCAATTACATTACGAAGATCTTCGCTTACGGCACATTGAGCGAAAAGAAAATGGCGAGTTTCAAAAAGAGCGCTAGTAAGAATCTTATTTGAGAACTGGCCGGACCCGATTCGGATCCGGAAGCGCCAGCAATAAAATAATCAGTACGGTTTGAAGGATGCGATCATTGCAACAGTAGCAATTCTAAAAAAACGAACGTTCATTTTTATTACGGAGGCAATCCAGATGTTTCGATATGAGAGACTTTTCGCGGCGGTGCTCGCACTGCTTTTCTTGACCGGCATTTCCATGGCACAAGGCACTACCGGCCAAGTATCCGGTACGGTCACCGACCCGAACAAAGCAGTCGTCAGCGGAGCCGGCGTAAAGGCTACGAACATTGCGACCAACTACAGCCGCGAGACAACCACCGACGGCGACGGAATCTACGGTTTCCAATTGCTGCCGCCAGGCCGTTATCGTATTGAAATAACGGCGTCGGGATTCGCGCCTAACAGCGTCGAGGCGGAAGTGAATATCACGCAGACGACGCCGGCCGACGTTCAGTTGGTTGTGTCCGGAGCTTCCGGCACGGTCAACGTCGAGGCTCCTGACATTCAAACCGAAACATCGCAGCAAGGCCGAATTATTACCGGCGAGACGTTGCGGCAACTTCCATTGCCGACCCGAAACTTTCAGCAGCTTTTAACCTTGTCGGCTGGTGCTCAATCAAGCGTGTCAAACAACACGGAGCTGGGACGCGGCGACGCGATCATCAGCGTTAACGGCCAGCGCACGACGAGCAACAGCGTACGGATCAACGGGATTGACGCGAATTCTATTGGAACCAACTCGACACCGAACATCGCGGTGCCGGCTACCGACAGCCTGCAGGAATTTATCGTGCAGACTTCCCTCTACGATGCGTCGAACGGCCGCAACGCCGGCGGCAACGTCGAGGCAATCACCCGCAGTGGCACCAACCAGCTCCATGGAAATGCTTACTACTTCCTGCGAAACCGTTCGTTCAACGCAAATAATCCGTTCCTGAAAGCGGCCGGTATCGAGAGGCCGATCCTGAACCGTCACCAGTACGGTGGAACGCTCGGCGGTCCGGTGATCAAGGACAGGTTTTTCTTCTTCGGCTCATACCAGGGCACGCGTGAAAAGAACGGTGCCTCACTGACGAACAGCGTGACAGTGCCGGTCATCCCGACAGGTTTGACGGATAGTAATCGTACGGCCGCCGGGCTCGCCGCCGCATTCAGCGGTATTCCCGGACTCGCAACGCTGACGCCGGCACTCATCAACCCGGTCG
>JBDTSA010000181.1:0-5398 GCA_039931335.1 Acidobacteriota bacterium | reverse complement strand
GGCCGCGGCGAAAAAGAGACCGTCGGCGAAGAAACCGGCAGCAAAGAAGCCGGCACCAAAGAAGCCGGCAGCAAAAACATCGGCTAGGAAGTCGCCTGCAAAATCGACAGCGAAGAAGGCTCCGGCGCGTCCGAAAATGATGGCGAAGAAAACCGCCTCTACCGCGAAATCGAAAACAGCGAGCCGACCGAAATCCACGGCAAAGAAAATTACAGCGAAAGCAAAGCCTGCAGTTAAGAAACCTGTAGCGAAAAAGACTGCGGCAAAGAGAATTACAAAAACTAAGCCGGCTGCTGGCAAAGCCATTGCAGTCGCGAAGAAGAAAGTGACGTCCGTCGCGAAAAAGCCCGTTACCGCCGCAAAGAAGCGTCCGGCAGCGAAAGGCATCGTAAGAAAGGCGACGGAAGTTGTACTTGATGTGCTGCAGGGAGCCGTTAGCGGCGCCGCGGCTGGAGCGATCGGTGGTGCGGCGACGGCGGCCTCAAGCCACGTCGAGTCGTTGACGCCGGAACAACCGGCAGCAGATCAGCCGACAACGGAAACGGTTGCGGAGACGCAAAAAGAAAACGACTCGCCGCAAAGCGACGAGTCGACAAACGCGGCAGCCGGTTAGGCCACCGCTCGTGTGGGACGAAGCTAATCTTGGCTCACGTCACGATCGGAGTTACCCGTCGTGATGTAGAAATCGTAAACGGGCGAGCCTGATCGGCTCGTCCTTTTTTTGTAGAAGTAAGCCCGTCCAAGTTCTGAGCCGGTATCCCGCTGGCGCCGTAGCGTAGGAAGCTCTGACCTCTTACACGGCGTGAACAGCGCTGATAACGGATAATCCGGTTTTGCGATCGGCCTATCCCTCTCGATAGCATGACTTATTTTTCCGTCCATCTTCACCTCCTGCCGTAGCGTTTCCATACATTAAAATTCTCTCTGCAGTTACTTTCGCAATACGTGTTCCACAAATATCGCGTCCTTGGGAACGGCACATCTCTTGCTCGAGTAACCGGGAATTTATCAATTTTCAAAATGTGCGAGGGATTAGGATGATAAGAAATATAAGACAAACGATATTCGCAGTAACTTTATTTTCGTTGGCTGCGTTTTCTGCGGTTGCGCAGGTTAAGGACAAAAGTGACAAAACAGCGGGGCCACTGACCAATCCGGTTCTTTGGGAGGATGTCGATTCTTCGAGACTCGATCTCTACAACGGACCGGGCGGAGCTGCGATGACACCTGATGTAAGCCGAGTTACTTTCATCAAGGAAGACACACAGGGCCACAACAAAAAATACCGGATAAAGGATGCGAAAGGGCAGATCTGGGTCGCGAAACTTGGCACCGAGGCGCGGCCGGAGACTTCTGCGGTCCGCCTTCTTTACGGCCTTGGTTACAAGACCGAGATCAACTACCTTGTCCCGACGCTTAATATTCCCGGCAAAGGCACTTTCAAGAACGTTCGTCTCGAAGCTCGTCCGAAAAATGTCGAGCGGCTCGACGAATGGAAATGGAAAGACAATCCGTTCGTAGACACGAATCAACTGCAGGGTTTGAAGATCATGATGGTGTTCCTGACGAACTGGGACCTGCTGGATCTGCAAAACAAAGTTCTCCGCGTAAACAACAACGGTACCGTCGAGGATCAATTTGTCATCAGCGATCTCGGCGCAACGTTCGGCAAGCTTGGTAACAACAATCTGCCGTTCTTCTTCCGTCTCGGCCGCAAGACTAACGACCCGGGCACGTGGTACGAAGCCGGATTCGTCAGCGGTGTAAAGGACGGAATGATCGACTTCGATTTTAAGGGCAAGGGCCGCAGCCTGATGGAAGATATCACGGTCGAGCAAGGCCGTTGGCTGGCGACACGTCTGGCTCAGCTTTCTGACCGGCAACTCGATGATGCATTTCGGGCCGCGAATTATTCCCCCGACGAGATCAAGCTTTTGAAAGACGGTTTCAAGGCGCGGCTCGACGAGTTAGGCGAAGCAACCCGGGGCGCGAACGTCGCGGAGCGGTAAAGATCGAGATAAGCTCTCATAAAAGAAGCGGCCACCCACGGCCGCTTCTTTTTTCACTACAGTTCATGACCTGCGCTCGAGCGTGCCGGGTCGAGCTCATTCCATTTCCATCTTTTTTTCGGGCATGCCCATTTTCTCAAGCTTCATAAGCAGAGCTGCCGAGTGCATTTCAATTTCCGAGGCGCTGGGGGCGTTGCCATTAAGCGCATTTTCCAATGCCTGAAGATGACCGTTGACGGCAGCCTTCTCCGCTTCCATCTTTTCCATCATCGGCTTCATCTTTTCAATCATCGCGGCGTCCATCTTTCCCATGGTGGACATATGCGTCTTACGGATCTCGTCCATCTTCTGGGTACTCCGCTTGATCTCGGCAAAGGCGGCGCGTGCGATATCAACATTTTCGATTGTGCCGTCCGACGACAACTCCCAAAGTGCTCGCGTGAACGCCACCGCGTTATGGTGGTATGCCATCATCATGGCGTGATGCCCATCCTTGTGCATCTCGGCCATTTTCATCTCGTCCTTGGCCATCGGTTTCATGCCCATCTTTTTATCCTGGGCAACGGCCGCGTTCGCCGAAAACACGATGATCGCCGCAACGCAGCATATTGTTAGATTTATGTATTTCATGCTCTTATCTCCCTGCCTGTCCCCTCGATTGCCTGAGCCACATTTTCGAATCACCGCACGAGTTTTAGGAACGGTGTGACGAATGTATCACCGCCGCGTATCGAAGTCTGTGATGTTGCGCACAGAACGCGCGGACTCAGATGTTCACTGCGAACCCGGTTGCAGTCGACTCACAGAAATCATGCCAATTTACATCGAGCTTCGGCGCCGAACGGTTCAAGGTGAAGACTTCTAATCGATCCGTCGTTTGTGATATACCTAATGTGCCTCAACAAAGCGAAACGGCCTGATGTTCCCGGGACAAACGCAAATCTCAAAAAGGCAATATTGAGACAGAATAGTGGCTCGAAAAGGTGGCAAAAAGCGAACTGACCAAACGAGCGCGCCGGCGGTCAGTCCGTCCGCGGCGGAACGAAAACAAGAGCTTATCGTCGCGGTCCTCATCGCTCTCGCGTGCCTCGTAATCTATTACCAGGTCGCGGGCTTTGATTTTATTAATCTCGACGACGACATCTACGTCTACGAAAACGCGGCGGTGGCGAATGGGTTGTCGGCCCGATCCATCGCATGGGCATTTAGCTCTTTTCACGCCGCCAACTGGCATCCCATCACATGGATCTCGCACCAGCTTGACGCTACACTCTTCGGTCTTAACGCGGCCGGTCACCATCTATTAAACCTCGCTTTTCACATAGCAAACTCGGTGCTGCTTTTTTTACTGCTCCGCGGTATGACGAAGGAGATTTGGAAAAGTGCGGTTATTGCCGCCGTCTTCGCCGTGCATCCCGCCCACGTCGAGTCGGTAGCCTGGATAGCGGAACGCAAAGATCTGCTGAGCACTCTTCTTTGGCTGCTCACATCGATCGCCTACGTGCGATTTACGAAGGACACTGACAACAAACGTGCCTACTGGATCGCCTTACTCCTCTTCGCCCTTGGATTGATGGCGAAACCGATGCTCGTGACGCTCCCATTCGTGCTGTTACTGCTCGACTACTGGCCGTTGAAGCGGATCGATGAATTTCGTTGGTCCAAAATGCGTCCGCTTGTCCAGGAGAAGCTGCCCTTCTTTGTGCTATCCGCGATCTCAGCGGTCGTAACGATCTTCGCGCAGCGTTCGGGCGGTGCCGTCCAGACTCTTGAAACGTTTTCGCTTCAAGACCGCTTCACAAACTCGGTCGTCTCGTATGCCAGGTATTTGGTGATGATGTTCTACCCGGCGGACCTTGGAGTCTGGTACCCGTTTGATAGAAGCTATTCGGTTCTGCAAATCGCGGGCTCGCTGATGTTGATCCTCGGTATCTCCGCCGCCTCGGTCTGGCAAATTTGTAAGCGTCCTTACTTGTTCGTTGGTTGGTTTTGGTTCGTTGGCACACTGGTGCCAGTTATCGGCATAGTACAGATCGGACGGCAGGGCCTTGCGGATCGATACACTTATGTTCCCTTCATCGGGCTATCGATGGCGGTGATATGGCTACTGGCCGAATTTGCCGAACGAGTTCGAGTGCCCGCGCGGGTAGTGCAGGCCGCGGCCGTGATCGTACTCGCCGCGCTCGCCATCGTCGCTTTTCGGCAGGCCTCGTACTGGAAAAATTCGGAGACGCTCTATACCCGAACGCTTCAGGTCACACCCTCTAATTATCTCGTCGAGGCAAACTACTGCCGCTATCTTGAAAAGCAGAACCGACTCGACGAGGCGTTTCGACATTGCAGCATCGCAACCGAGAACGATCCGCGCGGCGTTGTTGCATTGAATACGTTGGGCACGGTCCAACTCAAGCAGGGAAAACTCGAGGACGCCAGGCGGAGCCTTCAGAAAGCGACGGAGATCGACAGCGATTATTCGCTGGCCTACGCCAATCTAGCTATTGTCGAGATGAAATTGGAGAAGGTAGAACCTGCCATCGCCTATTTTGACCAGGCAGTCGCGCATGATGCGTCGGGCTATTTCGACGCGCGACGCCGCGCCGAAGGTTATTCGTCGATCGGCTCGGCGGCTCTCGCCCAAAAGCGATACGATATCGCGGCGAAAAGTTACGAACAGGCCCTCGACGCAATCCCTGACAACGCGGATTTTCAGCGCAATCTCGCCCTTGCTTACCGTTCGCAGGGACGCTATGGCGATGCGATCCGATTGCTGCAATCTATTATCCAACGGAACCCGAATTCCGCCGAAGCACATAATACGCTCGGTATCATCTATGCCGAGCAGAATCGAAGGCAGGACGCTATCGCACAATTTCAGCGGGCGTTACAGATCAATCCAAATTTTTCACAAGCCCAGAGCAATCTCAAAAAGGCCCTAGAGTGAGAAAGAAGCGCCGCAGCAACGAAACGCAAGTAGGCTCCGGATGAACCGGAGCCTTACGTATTTCAACGCCGGGAAGGCGGGATTCTCGCCTACAGCCCGGTCGGCGACTGACCACAGAAAAAGCACCGCACTCCAAGCGCGGTGCTTTTGAATTTTTATACGACAGTCGATCTATTTATGCCGATATGTAATTCGACCTTTCGACAGGTCATACGGTGAGAGTTCGACATCCACACGGTCGCCCATAAGGATGCGGATGCGGTTTCGACGCATGCGTCCCGAGATCGTCGCGAGGACAATGTGCTCACTGTCGTGGATCTGGACCTTAAAAAATGCGTTCGGCTGTTTGTCCACCACAACACCAGCCAGTTCGATCAGTTCTTCTTTCATCTGCGTACCCGTTCTGCTGTGTCTGGCTCTTCCAGGGGGAAAGCTTGGACACGTTTTC
>JBDTSA010000180.1:0-5418 GCA_039931335.1 Acidobacteriota bacterium | reverse complement strand
GAACCATTCAGCCTATTCGCTTCACGCCTACTGCATCATGGCAAATCACGTTCACTCTCTTTTTACGCCGTTCCTCGGCGAGCGGTCACTAACTGAGGTGAAACGTAAAAATCGAACTGCTTTCCAAAGCACTGATCCCACCCTAACTTCGATCATGCAGTCAATAAAAGGATATACAGGTAGAGAAGCTAATAAGTTTTTAGGTCGGAAAGGACAGTTCTGGGAGACCGAAAGCTACGATCATGAAGTTCGCGATGCGAAGGAGTTTGGAAATATTAAGAGCTATATCCTGAATAACCCAGTCAAGGCTGGATTTGTGAGAGACTGGCGGGACTGGAAATGGAGCTGGGTAACACCGAGTTCGGAGATTCTTTAGCCGGACAGCCTAGAAAGGCCGTCCTACATGTTCGGCGTAAACGGCCGTCCGTAAATCTCCTGATATACCCAGCCGAGCACGCGGGCTTCGGCGGTGCATAATTGTTCAAGCCAGCAACTCGTCAGATACAAGCGCCGCTCGGCTTTCGTCGTTAGCTTCTCAGCCTTTTCGATCGCCAGTATTTCCAAATCCTCGTTTAGTTTATTCGCCTCGGATATCTCCGTCTTAGTCTCGCGCGACTCGTGCAAGGCGTTTAGAACGTCCGACAGCCACAGACCCAACAACGGTTCCGAATTATTCTCCTGCAGCGCCTGAAAGACACCGACCGCAAATCGGGCTTCCGCATTCTCGAACGGATAAACGCCGACGCCGTTCTCAACATCGTCATGCTGTTTCCATTGGAAAAGCTCCTCGGTGTATGGATGGCGAATTCGCGACGTGCGCTCGTCGAAGTTGAGAAACCACTCGACGACATCGGCGAGCGAACTATTGTCGATCCCTCCTTCGGCGTTGCGACGAAGTTTTGGAGGCAGGTTTTCAGATTTTGTGGCTTCACTCATTGGGCTTTTACAATCATCTTACCGCGTGCATATAATTTCGCAATAAAGTGACTGACGAAACGCTTAAAGACAATTTGCAAGGTATTACGGTGATCGAGAAGGAAGAAGAGAGCGATCTCGGATTTGGCTCGGTCGTTGCCGGCCAAAGCCGACAGCGGCTTTTAAATTCCGACGGGACGTTCAATGTTGAACGCACCGGCGTCAGCATATTCACGTCGCTGAATCCTTATCACACGCTGCTCGCGATGTCCTGGAGCACCTTTCTCGGTCTCGTTCTGCTGCTTTATTTTCTCAGCAATATCGTCTTCGGTGCCCTGTACGCATCGATCGGCTCCGGAGCTCTTGTCGATACCTCGGCCGAACCAATGAACGATATGTTTGTCCGCGGCTTTTTCTTTAGTGTGCAGACTTTCGCGACAATCGGCTATGGAACCATACACCCGGTTGGCATTTTCCCGAATCTGCTTGTCACCGTCGAGTCGTATTACAGCTTGCTTGCCAACGCCCTCATCACCGGTGTCGTGTTTGCGCGTTTTGCCCGGCCGACCGCAAAGGTAGTTTTCAGTAAAGTAGCTGTCGTCGCCCCGTATCGCGGCAGAACCGGATTGATGTTCCGCATCGTCAACGGCCGCAACAGTCAGCTGATCGAGGTCAGAGCGGTCGTCATGTTTGCGCGTTTTGTGAACGAGAACGGCCGAACCGTGCGGCGATTCGACGTGCTTGAACTTGAGCGGCGGAAAGTGACTTTCTTTCCGCTCGCGTGGACGATCGTGCATCCGATCGACGAAAAGTCTCCGCTGTTCGGTTTGAGCAAACAAGATCTCGTTTCGACCGACGGAGAAATACTGATACTGCTGACCGCCGTTGACGAAACGTTTGTCCAGACCGTTCACGCACGTTCGTCGTACAAACCGGCGACAATAATCTTCGGGCACAAGTTCGCGAATCTTTATAATGAGGTCGAAGACGGCGAGCCGATCTCGATCGATGTGAGAAAGCTGTCAAAGACGGAACCTGCCTGACAAGAACTGTTTCGTGTGTTTCGTGGTTTCCTATGTTTCGCGTGTTTCGTGGTTTCCGCTCGTTAATATTTATAGCGATATAAACCGAACCACGAATCACACGAAAAAAGAGAAGAGAATGTTCACTGGGATTATAGAAGAGCTGGGTAAGGTCGAATCATTCACCGCTCACGAAGGCGGTGCGCGGATGACTGTTTCGGCGAATGTTGTGACTACCGATTCACATGAAGGCGATTCGATCGCGGTCAACGGTGTGTGCCTTACGGCGCTCGATATCAACGATCATTCCTTTTCCGCCGACCTATCGCAAGAAACACTCGACCGCACGACACTCGGTAAGCTTGCGCCAAGATCGCGTGTCAATCTCGAGCGGGCCGTGACCGCGGCAACACGCCTTGGCGGCCACATCGTTCAAGGACACGTCGACGCTCGCGGTGAATTTATTTCGGCGGAAGAGCAGGGAGATTTCTGGACGGTGCGGATCGGCTACCCGAAGGAAATCTCTCAGTATCTGGTTTACAAAGGATCGATCTCGGTCGAGGGCATCAGCCTGACGATCGCCAAACTCGGAGACAATTATTTCGACATCGCCGTGATCCCAAAGACCTGGGAGCTAACAAATCTTTCAACGCTGAAGCGGGGGGACGCCGTTAATCTCGAAGCGGATGTCATCGCGAAATATGTCGAGCGAATGATGATGAATCGGGGCGAAGGCTAAGAAATGAAGTTTGCACGTTACAGCTTCGCTACTGCAGGAACGGTCGGAATTCTCGTCCTCGTGCCCTTGTACTTTTTGCTGGAGCAGACCGGCATCGACAATCCGCCATCGATAACTCATCCGGAATACTATTTCGGATTCATCGGCGTCGCTCTGGCGTTTCAAATCGTCTTTCTAATCATTGCGACCGACCCGATCAAATATCGCCCGCTGATGCTCGCCGCGGTCGTCGAAAAGTTCGCTTTCGTCATCCCGACGTTCTATCTCTACTCGCAGGGCCGCGTCACGGGATCGATCATCTGGGGCGCGGCGCTCGACCTGATCTGGGGAACACTTTTCGTTGTGAGTTACTTCAAGCTTGCGAAAGGCGCGGACATTGAACTGGCCAGCGATCTGGAAAACTAACTTCTGCCGACTGCTACTTCTCCAAGACTTCTTTCCGCTTTCCGCGATAACCACCAGATGTCGATCACATTCGTTACCGGCCCGACAATGAACAACGCATAGTACGGAGCGTGGATAGTTTCGTTAAGACGAAGCGCAAATTCTACCGCCGCCACCAGAAGCGCAACGACGCATTGCGCCCATCTCGATGATCGAACCGTCGTTTTCGGATCGGTGATCATGAAAAAAATGAACAGCTGATACATCGGGCCCGTGATCGGAGCGAC
Organism: Acidobacteriota bacterium; assembly: GCA_039931335.1. Lineage (GTDB taxonomy): Bacteria > Acidobacteriota > Blastocatellia > Pyrinomonadales > Pyrinomonadaceae > OLB17. Next base: position 2,071 of record JBDTSA010000180.1, on the reverse strand, counting down.
CTCGGCAAAAAATGAATGCCCGGTTATCTCGCTGCGAATAAAACTAAAGACAAGAAACGCGACGACGTATGTTAGCGTGATGTGAAAACGGCGGAGGTTATAAATGATCGCCGCGCCGAGCACCCAGATCACGAGCATCGCCCACAGATTGTTACCCCATTGAATGCTGAGCCCCGCAACCGCCCAGGGTGCAAGAAACAGCATTGCCGCCACGCCAAAATTCGACGGGTTCCACAAATGTCGCCCTCGCCACCGCAGAACATATTTCGAAAGTATCGAGATCGCGGAGCACAGCGCGAACGGCCAGACAAAAGGTGAGCGGATAAGGATGCCGACGCTGATGCCGGAGATGTACGCGCTGGCAAAGTGCGGCAGCTTGCCGTTGATGATCTTACCGAGAATTAGTTCGAGGCCGATCGCCATCAGGATGGCGAGCGCCGTTCTCGGGTAGCTTTCAAGAATTCCGAACGAGAGTTGGCCGACCAGAAGAATAAACGTGATCAGCATCGGAGCAACGAACCGAGCATCGATGCCTAAGATCTTGCTTGGCAGTTTATCCGGACTGTCCGGTTGAGCCGGGATCTGGCGTATGTCCGACACGATCGCACTCACTTCGGTTCCTCTCTCATCTTGTGAAGCTTATTGAGCTCGGGATCTTCGATCGTCTGCGATTTGCCCGACGGCCAACGAATCACGATCTTATCAACTTTGACCGTCTTGCCGAAGCCGAAAAACACTCGCCGATCGTTCTCGGCGCAAAATCCGATGCCGCCGTGAATTTCTTTCACTTGCTCCTGTCCGTTCCAAAACGCCCGGACCTGGGTTCCTATAGCGCTTCTGTTGCTCGCCGAGCCCTCAAGTTCGAATCCTATCCAATTGTTTTCCGGTACAACGTTATTCTTGTAGATCATAAGCGGCGCCCGCTGGTTTGCAACGACGACGTCCATCGCACCGCGGTTCCAGAGATCGGCGACCGCGACGCCGCGGCCGTCGAATGTTTCGGTCACGCCGACGGATAGTGCAACGTCGTTGAATCTTCCCGCTCCGTCGTTCAGCCATACGCGTTTGGTTTGATAACCGGACAGGCTGCGGCCCGTCATCGGCGCCCAGTTCTTCGCATCGCCGATGATGGTGTTGTTGCCAACGGTCACCTTCGAAAAGTCGTACCAGTAATTCGACCCCTTTTCGAGTGAGACGTAGCCGTTGGTCAAGAACAGGTCGACGTTGCCGTCATTATTCAGATCAGCAAACTGCGCGCCCCAACTCCATCCGCCAAGTTCGACGCCAAGATTCGATGCGGCGTTATCAAACTGCAAGTCGTCGCCCGCCGATCCCGATCTCGGCATCCAGAGATTGTTTCCCTGCAGCAAGATCCCCTCTTCGGAAATGTTCGAGACGTAGATGCTCTGCTGACCGCTGTTCATAACGTCGCCGAAACTGACGTTCATTCCGCTCTTCGGGGCAAAGCCGACACCGGTCGTTTCGCCGGCGTCGATAAAACGTTTTCCGTTGTCATTGAAATAGAGTTCGGAGACTCCGTAGTCGTTGGCAATGAACAGATCTGGGAATCCGGTTCCGCGCAGATCGGCGGCGCCGGCGGCGAGGGCCCAGCGGTTCGATTTGATCCCGAGCTTTTCCGAAACCTCCTCAAATCGGCCGCCCCCGAGATTATGGTATAGATATTTCCGCCCGCCGTTCTTTGCGTACTCGAAACTTTCCGGCATGATCTCTGTCGTTTCCAGCTTCCATAGATCTAAGTTCTCGCGAAAGTAACCGCCGATGAAAAGATCGAGCAGCCCGTCGCGATCGTAGTCGAACCAGAGCGCCGTGTTCGCGTTGATCCAGTCAGGAAACTTCGCCGCATCAGTCGCGCGTGTGAATCCGCCGCCTGCTTCGTTATGAAATAACTCAGGCCGTCCCCATTTGTAAACGAAAAGATCTTCGAAACCGTCGTTGTCGTAATCGCCCCAGATCGCCCCCATCGACACGCCGGTTTCGCGGCGATTAATATCCGCAACACTGAGTTCCGCTGCAACGTCGGTGAAGGTCCCGTCGCCGTTGTTGCGATATA
>JBDTSA010000179.1:0-5483 GCA_039931335.1 Acidobacteriota bacterium | reverse complement strand
CTGATGTCAGTTTGGTCGAAGCTCGGAAACCGAAACTTTGCCGTTTTCTATGGCAAGAACGCCGTCAACATCTATCAGGACTTTCGCAAAGGAATCCAGGGTCTCGGCGTCGATGAGCAGAAAGGGTTTTTGAAAACGGTCGAGAGTACGTACCGCGATCTCGCCTCGGTACTTATCGCACAAGGACGGATCTCCGAGGCCGAACAGGTTCTCGTGATGCTGAAGGAAGAAGAATTGATCGACTACGTCCGCCGAGACGACGACGTCGCGAAAGGCTTGCTTGCGACGATGGCGCTGACGGAAGACGAACGCAGTGCACTTGTTCGCTACCAGGCAAGCACGAGCGCCGTAACAGCGCTTGGTAAAGAATTCGGCGAGCTGGAAGACGAGCGTAAGGCGTACGCAGTGGGTCAGTTTCCGAAACAAAAGCGCTATGACGAACTGAAGCAGCAGCTCGCGGATGCAACCATTGTTTTCGAAAAATTCCTCGAAGAATTAAAGATCAAATTCGGGCAAAACGATACGAGGGTCGCTCAAGTCGATTCGAGTCTGAAGAAAACGCTCGAACGTCTCAAGGCGAAACGTACGGTATCTGTTTCGACTATCGTCGGCGAAGATGCACTGAACATCATCGTCACCACCAGCAAAACGCAGCGCGCACACACGATCAAGAAAAGCGCCAAAGAGATAAACGAGCTTGTCGCGAAATTTCGCATTTCGCTGACGTCGCCGCAGTACGATCCGCGTCCGACGGGTCAGCTTCTTTACGATCTGATCGTCAAACCGATCGAGGGCGATCTTGCAGGGATCAATGCCGACACGATCCTTTGGAGTCTGGACGGAACACTTCGATATATTCCACCGGCCGCGCTTTGGGACAAGAGCAAAGGTTATCTCGCAGAGCGGTTTTCGAATGTGATCATAAACCTGGCAAGCCGCGATACGCTTGCATTGCCGGTCGCGAGCGGCCGCAAACTTTCCGTACTCGGCGTCGGCGTTTCGAAACCTGTCGAGAGTTTCTCAGCTTTGACAGCCGTGCCGGATGAACTCGACTGCATCGTGTCGGACAGAACCGCCGGCATTCTTTCAATGTCGCCACAGTGCTCGAAGGGTGTGCTTTCCGGTCGCAAGCTGCTCGACGAAACGTTTACGCTGGCGAATTTCGAGGGCGAGCTCGGCCGTTATCCGATAATCCACATCGCCAGCCATTTCAAGCTCACTCCGGGAGACGACAAGAATTCATTTTTACTTCTCGGCGGCGGCAGCGAACGAAAATTCACCGTCGAAAAACTCCGCGGTGAACCCCTGACCGATGTCGAATTGATCGTGCTTTCGGCGTGTAACACCGCCACTCCCGGCGGTGCAAGAGCGAATGGTGTCGAGATCGAAGGGTTCGGCTCGATCGCGCAAAAGGAAGGCGCTAAATCCGTGATGGCTACGCTTTGGTCCGTCGCCGACAGCTCGACCAAGGATTTTATGGTCGAGTTCTACAGGCTCTACGGTAACCAAGGTAAATCCAAGGCGGCGGCGATGCGCCTTTCGCAGCTGAAACTGATGTATGGAAAATATTCCGCTGAGGAGGTTGCCGATAAGCATCGTGCAGACGCTTTCGTCGCTCCGGCCGACGGGAGCTTGCCGAAGTTCGTTCCGGATCCGAACGCCCCTTTCGCCCACCCGTTCTACTGGTCGCCTTTCATCCTTATCGGCAATTGGCGATGAAGAGAATTAGGATCGATAAGACTTACTCAATAATCTCAAACTGTACAAACTGCGTGGAGCTGTTCGCCTTCGCCTTTGCCAAATTGTCCGTGATCACGATCTGCAGGACGTAATCCCCGGGCAGCATCTCCGTTCCGAGAGCGAGTGCGGCCGAGAAATCGACCAACTTAGGATCGCTGTTCGTGCTTAAAACCGGACGCACGGCACTCTCGAAGATCGGCTTACCGTCTCGAAAGATCCTCGTTTGATAGCTGAGACTTGGCGCGGAGCCGGCCGCGCCCTTCGCGTTATAGATCGTAAAGCCGTAATTCAAAACCGTTCCACGTTTGAACCGCCTTAGAGACGTGTCGGCAAGCGGATTCGTTTCGGCGATTGCCTGGCCCTTTCCACGTTTCTGCCAATCCGCGTAGCTAAGATTCTCGAGAACTACCCCTGAATTGATCAGTCTTCCCTTCTTTAAATTCGGCACTTCGACAAACTGGTTCGCGGATCCAAGTTTGTCCGTTCCGTGATCGCGCAAAGCGATCCGCAGTTGATACGCTCCCGCCTTCTTTATCGGAAAAGAAAAATCGTAAACAAAGCCCGTTTTGACGGCTCGCTCAAACGCTTCCTTTTTCAAAACCAGTGTGTAGGTCTTCGAAGTTTGATCGACGACGGTGCCGTTGTCGCCGAAACCTATCGCGACGACATCAAAGACCGTCTTCTTACCGCCGTCCGGTTCGTCGGTGAAGCTCAGATCCTGGGCTCGTATATGAACGAGCGAGCGGATCAGGTTGCCGTCCTTTGGAGTGTTGTAGAAGAGCGCATTCAGCTTCAAAGAGATCTCGTTAATTGCGAATGGTGACGTCAACGCATTCAAAATCCTTTGACTTGCGGTTTGCTGGGGCCTGGTTATCTTTTCATCGCTCACGCCAAAAAACCCGCTCCTGTATCGGACGCGGGAACCCGGCCGTGTCACGCGGACCTCGAGCCTATTGAATCGCCGAAGCTTTGGATTGAAAGTCTCATCGTCCGGTTCGTACGCGATCAGATAATAGCTCTGGTCATCGAGGATCTTTCTGATCCCTCCGCTCAAGTCGTTATTGTTTATGATCGAGATCCCGCCGGTCTGCCTGGCGAGATATCGAAGCCCGTCCTGCGTTGCAAATAGGCGCTCGCGGCGACGGTCCACTTCCTGTTCGATCTCGCCGATTGTCCGTCCCCGGGTATCATCGGCGGCCGTAGTTCCTGTTATCTCCAGTCCGCGACCGTCCATCGTGTAAATTACGACCGACGCGCGATTCGCCATATCGACCAGGCGGCGGAGGCTCTCCAGTACTCGTCCCGATTCGCGAAATCCCAGCGCATCTTCCGAGTACAGCTTAAATCCGTCCGACAAGAGCAGGATGGACTTGCGCCCGGGCAGATCCTGCATACCGCGAACGACATAGTTCACGGCTCCGAGAGTACCGGTCGCAAAAACACTCTCGCGAAATTCGTCGAATTCACGCTGTATGCCTTCGGCCGTGCGTTCCCCGGGCTGCGGCTCGGGCGTCGGTTGTCCAGTATTTAGCTTTTCTTCGAGCGGTGCAAATGCGCCGATGTTTCCTGAGCCTATCGAATTCCACCGCACTCTTTCGATCGCCGCGTGAAGCTGTCGCCGGTCATTCGTGAACTGCTGCAAGGCTCCGATTCCTGCCCCCGTTCGTATGATCGCGACAAGGTCGCCATCCTGCATCTGCTCGTCGACGAACTTCTTCAAAGCCTGCCGGACGTAATAGGTGCTTGTAAAGGAAAGCGTCAGGTCGTCGACGACGAGAGCAATCGTTCGATTCACGCGCTCCGGCCGAATCTGTGACGGCGGAAGTATGACGGGCTTCTCAGACTTATTCTTTACCGTTTCTTCGGTCGTCCGGACGTTCGAGACAAATGAAAAGTTTGTGATCTTTTGCTTCTCGCCGTTCTCGAAGATCTCGATCTCATCGGGCTTCAGATCGACTACGATTTTCCCGCTTTTGTCGGTAACGGTCACGTCAAGCTGGATCAGCGCGGTCGTAATTTTGACGACGTCGTTATCATCTGACGGAGTAGGAGTGGAGACCGGCCGCCCGCTTTGCGAGTAGACGGATGCAGAAAACAGAAGTGCCAGGGCAAAGGGAAATACGATTTTTCTCATTGGGAATATCTCCGGCAGGCGGAATTTCTTTGCTATCATATAATCTTTCAGGGTTTCGCTGAAAAGAAATTTTATGTAGAAAGTCTGAACGCCTGCCGCGCTTTAGCATCAAATAGCCAGGAGCTTTTCAACCGATGTTTTGTCCCATCCTCCGAGTCGTTTTTGCTTTTACATTCGCTTTGACTCTTTTTTCCCTCGGCTGTTCGGCTCAGCAGACCGAGGAGCAGGCTCTCGCAAGTCTGCGGCAGATGGCGCGAGACGGACAGGTTCCGACCGATGCTTATATCGCAGGCATCGAATCGCGCTTCGCCGGGAAGCGGACCGGCCTGCTGGCAAAATTGCTGCGAGCCAAGATCAAGTTCGACAACAAGGATTTTGTGGGCGCGGCGGCCCTGCTGAACACGGACGAGTTTCGAACGAAGACGAGCGTTGCGGACCATGCGCTGTGGCTGCGAGGTTACGCGCTTCAGGAAGCCCGAAATCATACTGAGGCGATGAACGTCTTCACGCTTCTCATTGCCGACTTTCCCGACTCACTCTACGTGACCGACGCCAGACTGAAGCGCGCTGCATCTGCCATCGCCGCGGGGCAAGCCGCAACTGTTGCGTCGTCTCTGAAAGAGCTGAACGAGCTGAAGAACCCAGATTCCAGTCTCCTGACTGCGAAGTCTTACGAAGCGCAGGGTGATCAGTCCAACGCCATCAAATACTATCGGCAAGTTTATTTTTTCGGCGCCGGCTCGGATTCCGCGAACGAGGCGGAGGCGAAGCTAACATCATTGGCACAGCCGCTGACGCCGCAGTCAGCCGAAGAGGCGATCGCCCGCGCCGAGCGTTTGTTTAATGCCAGAAACTTCACTGCCGCCGAGAAAGCGTTTGCCGATCTGAGCTCGGCGTATCCCGCAGCCCTGACGAGCGCGGTCAGGGTAAGGCAACTGACGACGTTTTCAAATTTAAAGAAGGCGCCTGAAGCGCAAAACGTCTTTAACGCGATTCCCTCATCGGCAAAAGAAAAAGAAGAGGCGTATTACCAGCTAGTGATGGCGAACGCCCGGGCACGACAATGGCCGCAGGCGCGCACCGTCGCCGAAGAGATGCGTCAAAAATATCCGGCCGGTAAATTTACTCCAAAAGCCTGGATCGACGCCGGTATGGCGGCCCGCGATGCAAAGAACAAGATCGAGGAACAATCGTTTCTGAGATCGGCGGTCATAAATTTTCCGAACGCGGTCGAAGTTGCCGGAGCACAATTCGAGCTGGCATGGCTCGAACACGACAACAAAAATTTCTCGGTGTCATCGAAGATGCTCACCGAGCATCTCGCGCGCTACGCCCAGCGCGACACGACGAACCGGGGCAAGGCGGGTTACTGGGCCGCCCGCGATTCGCAGCGCGCCGGAATGATTGCCGAAGCCTGCGAGCTCTACCAGGCGGTTCTATATCGTTACGCTGCCAACTGGTACGGATATTTGGCCGGGCAACGTCTCGCGGCGATGAGCTGCGGGCCATCTGGTTCTACCGGCGCCTCGTCGGTATCGGCCGCGGCGGCCGCCCTGAAAACGATAACCGTTGCACCGGAAACATCCACGTCAAGAGAAATCGCGCGTGC
>JBDTSA010000178.1:0-5493 GCA_039931335.1 Acidobacteriota bacterium | reverse complement strand
GAAAGCGATCGCCCTTTACAACAAGATCTCAAAGCTACAGCCGGGCTCGATCGAGATCGCGGCGAAGCTTGCCGAACTTTACAAATTCAAAGGATCGATCAATGAGGCGCGTTCGCAGTACAAGCTCGTCGCCGAACATCACGAACGCGAAGGACGCAAGATCGATGCTCTTGAAGTTCGTAAGCAGATCGCCTCGCTTGATCCGACGGACACGGCAATTCAACTAAATCTCGCGGCCGCATATCTGGAAGAAAACCAGCCCGAACAGGCCGCCGAAGCATTCCACGAAGCCGGTCTACGATTTGCAAAAAAATCGAAACATGCCGAGGCGATCGAGGCATTCGTCAAGGCGCTCCAGGTAGCCCCGACCGATCCCAAGATACTTGCGGCTTTTGTACAGTCGCATTTCTCTCTCGGGACCGCGGCCGTCGCGGCAGAGCGTTTGGAAGAAATATATTCGTTTGCGCCCCAAGAGCGCGATGTTCTTCACCTCTTGATCGATTGTCATCTCGAGGCAGGAAACGCGACCGAGGCAGAGAAAGCTATCATCGGGCTCGTCGAAAAGGAACCCGCTACTTATCCGAAGCTGGTCGGCCTTACCCGTACCTATCTAAAGAACGGCGATGTCGAGTCTTCGGGACGTGTGATGGCGATGGTGTCCGAACACTTGCTCTTAGCCGGCGACGTCGATGAGTTTGAGTCTCTGCTCAGTGAGCTGATGGGTCTTGATCCGGAACAGCTCGAAGGCTTGCGGCTCCGGGCGAGGCTCTCCGCGTGGCAGCGTGATGATGCCGGTATGCATCAGGCGCTCGTCCAGCTCGCCACGGTTGCACGCGCGAAGGAATCTGTCGATGACGAGCGGTTCGCACTATCGCAGCTTGTGATGATCGCTCCTCACGAAATCGGTTTTAACGCTAGGTTGAAGGAGATAAACGAGCAATTCGGCTTTGACGAGGCGTACGCCGCGGGAAATCAGTTCGATGAGCAGTTCCTCAAATCTCCCAACACGCCCGAACCTGAACTTGAAACTTTCACACCGGTGACACCTGCTCTCGAAGAGCTCCAAACGGATAGTTCCGATGGCACTCACTACGCGGATTTCGCGATCGTCGACGAATCTACGAATGGTGGACAGGAGTTCTTTGCCGAGCCTGACGCCGATGCCGACTTAAACGACGATCGACTGATGCGTGAGGTCGACAGCATCAAGTTTTACATCGACAGCGGCTATCTCGAACTGGCGGACAAGGCGATTAGCGAGCTTCGCGTCGAGTTCGGTGATAGGCCTGAGATCAAAGAACTGGCCGCACACCTCGAAGCTCAGTCCGCTCTCTCTGAACCGTTACCCGAAGGGGCCGCGCCACAGGCTGAAGTTGGTGCGCCACATTCAGAACCTGGCAAGCCGCAGGCGGAAGTTGCGACAAATGGACAGTACGCCGCCGCTACATCAGGATTCGGGATTGATGATCTGCGAAGCGAACTCGGGATCGACGAAGTTGATTCTAGCAACGACTCTGATTACGACACTCACTATCACACCGCCGTTGCATATCAGGAGATGGGATTATTGGACGAAGCTGTACGCGAATTTCAGGACGCCGTAGGGCTTGTCCAGCCAAACGATCCGACTCGCCGATTTTTTCACTGTGCCAATCTTCTGGGCCATTGCTTCATGCAGAAATCGATGCCCAAACATGCATTGACGTGGTATCTGCGGGCGCTCGAGACCCCCGGTCTAGGGGACGAAGAGAAGCAAGGAATCTGGTACGAACTCGCCCTTGCACACGAAGCGGAAGGCGACCTCGATAGCGCTGGCCGTTACTTCGAACAAGTCTATGCCGAGAATATCGACTTCCGCGACGTAAGCCAGCGTGTCAAGAACATCTTGGTCAGCCGATAAAACGATATTGTTGCTAATAAAAGAAAGACGTTATAATTTGACGGTATGGTTGAGAAACTGACCGTCATTTTTTTCATAGTTCTCTGCCTGTTGCTCGGGTTCTATCTCATCCTTTCGCCCTGGGACACGCTCTTTGGGAACTGGAGCGAGAATTATCTTCTCGTCTTCGTTTCCGATCGCGCGGGCTTTCCTATTTTGCAGCGCACCGTCGCCTCGAATTGGTTCCGCGGAGCAGTCACAGGCCTTGGTGTCGTAAACATATTGATCGCGTTCTGGGAAGCGGCGCACTTTAATCAAAGCGTTGCGATGCTCCGCGGCGAGAAATCCGGAGATAAGTGAAGAGTCCTGGCTCGCCGCACATCTGCCTCATCACGAAGGGTGAACTCACAACTTCAAATTTTGAATTAGAAGTACAGGTTCTCTTGGATCTTATCGGAGAGGCCGTCATTGACGGCGTCAACCTGATTCAGATCCGTGAGAAGAACCTACCTGCTCGATTACTGGCCGATCTTGTTTCCGCTACGCTTTGTGTGATCTCCGATTCAACGGCGCAAGTCGTGGTCAACGACCGTGTCGATGTAGCTCTCACATCCGGCGAAGCGGCTGTACATCTCTCACAGCGCTCAATGTCGCCCGCGGTCGTGCGTGAGAGGTTCGGAACCGGTCTTTTGATCGGCGTATCAACACATTCACTTTCCGAAGCAAAGTCTGCGGTCGACGCGGACGCAAACTACATTGTCTTTGGCCCCGTCTTCGATACCCCGGGGAAAGGGCCAGCTGTCGGAGTGGATGCTCTTGCGGTGGTCTGTCAGACCTTGCGGCCGTTTCCTGTGCTCGCACTGGGCGGAATCGATGAAACAAACGTCGGGCTTGTCCGGGAAGCAGGCGCAGCCGGCGTCGCCGCAATTCGCTCGATGTATGACCCCGAGAGTCGACGCAAGATCTGCCAGTTCTGGAGCGCGGCGTAAAAGGCCCTTCTGAGTTAAGATTTCGGTATGCCTAAGCCGCCAGTCTGTCTATCTATCGCCGGTCTCGATCCCTCGGGCGGTGCCGGGATCATCGCGGACATAAAAACTTTTTCTGCATTTGGTTGTTTCGCCGCGGCAGCGGTTTCATCGATCACCTTTCAGAATACGGTCGGCGTTTTCGGTGCCGAACATCAGACGGCCGAGACCGTTCGCCGCCAGGTCGAGCCGATCATCGAAGACTATAAGATCGCAGCAGTTAAGACAGGCATGCTGCCGACACGCGAGGTTATCGAGGAAACAGGCGAGTTGATCGGTCGAATGGGCGGCGCAAAGTTCGTTGTCGATCCGGTTGTTCGTTCGACATCGGGATTTGATCTGATCGATGACGACGCTCTTCGATCTCTAATACGAGTCTTGTTTCCGCTCTCAGATTTGGTCACTCCGAACCGTCCGGAAGCCGAGCGCATAACCGGCCTGCGTATAGAGACCATGGCGGACATCCTCGCCGCTGCTGAAGCGATGCGATTGATGGGAGCGAAGAATGTGCTTATCAAAGGCGGGCATCTGAACGAAGAAGATTCCGTCGGTCGGAAAGCCGTCGATCATCTTTTTATCGGCGACGAACATCATGTGCTCGAGGCGGATTATGTCGAGACGACCGCGACGCATGGAACTGGTTGCACACTCGCGGCGGCGATCACGGCGAACCTCGCTCTTGGGAAGAGTCTCGTCGACGCTGTCCGCATTGCCAAAAAGTTTGTGACAGACGCGATTATTTCCGCTCCGATGCTTGGACACGGACACTCGCCGATCAATATTGCTTAAATTATTTTGCGACCGGGACGAAGACGGGTGAGAGGTACGTAACGCCGAACGTGACGCCGGAGCGCGGACTGAATTTCGTCAAGCCAAAGACTGCGGCCGTATCAAAACGAAGACCCGATGCGCGGATCTGGGTTCCAATTCGAAATTGCCCTACGCTCTCCGTGCCAAGCGGTGCCGCACCGGATCGTGGACTGTAACGTCCATTCACTTCGCTGACGATGTTGATGCGATCGGTCAGGCCAAAAATTCCAGCCAGCCCATAAAGCATTACATCGTTCTGGGTGAAGTTCGCGAGCGGCGCGTTCATGATGCCGAGGCCGATATTGCCATACACGTTCGCACGCGGCGAGCGGCCGGCCCGTATGCCAAACTTTTTCTGGACAATGACCTTGCTGAAAATATTTATCTGATTTGTTCCGATCCCACGTGCCTGATCGGTATTCGGGAGCTGGAAGCCGAACTTAATTCCAAAGGCCGGTAGATTTCGCGTCTCGCGTCTAAGCAGCACCTTGGCCGATACGACAATGTCGTCGAAATCGCTCGTTGAGTTGCCGGTGATATTGAGCGGGATCGGACCCGGCAGTGTTTGCGAGTTGATCGCAAGGAAGTTTTGCAGCACGCCTTCTATCTGTAGTTCGACATTCGGCGCGAAGCCGTTGCGTATACGAATGTCGCCGACCCGTGTTAGATCACCCTTCAATCCCGAGAGCGGAAGTTTGACGTTCTGAAAAAAATCGACACCTACCGAGATCTCTATCGCACCCGCCGGTGTAATGTCGATGTCATCCGTAATCAGCGGGCGCTGTTGTGCTTGAAGAAGTCCGAAACTCCCGATCAGAACAACCAGCGCGGTGACAAGTCGAAGCATCACGCAAATTGTCTCATAGGTTTTTTGTTTGCAGCAAAGTTCGACTCGACAAAGAAAGGTCCGGTACCCTGTGAGCACCGGACCTCCGTCATACGATTTAATTTAAATTAACGACTATCGAAGGTATTCACCGAGAAATCCCCTCCCAAGCCCCAGCCAGTAACTTCGAACGTATTATCGAGGCTTCTGAGGACCAAGTACTGGCTCTGTACACTAACTGTCGCTCCGGGCCGGTAGATAGCGATATCCGTACGGCTATCGCCATCGTAATCACCCTGAGCTGGTGAATCGGATGTTCTCCCCCACGTTAGCGTACGAGTGGTACCGGTCGAGCTTTGCAATATCCACCAAACTAAGGGTGAAGTACCAGCGGCGCCCGTCCGGGCAACAGCAAGGTCAGTTTTCCCGTCACCGTCATAATCACCAGGCAAAATGTAATCGCTATTAAAGTTGCCGAATTGTTGGAACGTGATCACTCCGTCAGAACTGCGTTTGACGATGTAGTTATTTGCAGGTGCAAGAGCGAAGCGATAGACAGCGATATCATATTTGCCGTCCCCGTCATAATCTCCGGGAATCGGCGTGTCGTAATTGTTCGTCCCGTCACCGGTTAATCCAAAGCCTTCAACGCGCACAGTACCGGTCGCGCTGTTTCGGATATACCACGTGGTTTGTGCTGCCGCCGACGCTCCGTCGCGGAAGACGGCGACATCTGTTATTCCATCACCATCGTAGTCGCGTTGGACCGTCTGGTCGCCATTAACTCCCCATGCAAAATACCGGAGCGTACTATCTGAACTCCGTATGATCCAGTACTCGCTTTGTGCTCCGGCCGTTGCTCCAGCGCGATAGAAAGCAATGTCGCCCCTTGCGTCACCATCGTAATCGCCAGGTGCCGGAAAATCCCTATTCGCGTCGCCAAACGGAGTTAT
>JBDTSA010000177.1:0-5495 GCA_039931335.1 Acidobacteriota bacterium | reverse complement strand
GGTGCCGACTTTATCAAGGCACACAATCTCCCGCTTCAGATTCCGAGGCCCATTCCACGCATCGAGAGTGAGGCGGAATTCTTGCTGCGGCTGCTACGCGAAAAGGGTATCGCGGCTCCGGATCGCGAATTCCATCCGGATCTTGCCCTCACAAACGAAGAACGTGAAGCGACACGAGAATGGATGGCGGTGAAGGGCGTCACGAAGCATACGGGTCCGAGAATCGCGGTCGCGCCGGGCAGCAAATGGGATTCGAAGATCTGGGATGAAGCACGGTACGCCGATGTCGTTAGCCGATTGATCGCGTCTCATGACGTGATCCCCGTGATATTCGGCGGTCCGGAGGATCGAGAAAAGGGAGACCGTCTGATCGAGGCATGGGGCCGTGGTGCGAACGCCGCCGGTGAGCTGAATGTCAGAAAAGCTGCCGCGGGCCTCAGTGAATGCTCGTTGTATCTCGGCAATGATACCGGTACGATGCATCTGGCGGCGTCGGTAGAAACAACGTGCGTCGCGATGTTCTCGGCCGTCGATTGGATCGGGCGGTTCGAGCCGTTTGGCACTCGACACATTTTGTTTCGGCGAACCGTGGAATGCGAGGGCTGTCACTCGCCGACATGCTTGAACGCGGAATATCCGAACAAGTGTCTCGACTTGATTCCCGCGGATGACGTCTACGAAGCATGTGTCGCAGTGTTGTCCCGCGTGAATGGCGCCAAGTAACAGTCTCGGTCATTCGCGAGAATTTTAACTATGCGACTTTTAGTTTTCGGCGCGGGCGGAATGCTCGGGCACAAACTTATGCAGGTGCTCGGTCCGAGTCAAGAAGTGTTCGGGACCGTGCGTAGCGAGACGGAACAACTCGAGCCGTTCGCGCGTGACCACCAGATCCTTACCGGCGTTCGCGTTGAAGATCCCGACTCTATCCGGCGAGCGATCGAGACGACCAAACCTCAGGTTGTCATAAACGCGATCGGGATCATCAAACAGCTTCCAGACTCAAAGAACATCCTAACAACGTTGACCGTGAACTCGATCTTCCCTCATCGCCTTGCGGAGCTCGGGGAAGAATTTAGTTTTCGGCTCATCACGATCAGTACGGACTGTGTCTTCTCGGGTACGCGCGGCAATTATTCTGAAGACGACATCCCGGACGCCATCGATCTTTACGGAAAAAGCAAGAATCTTGGCGAAGCGGTCGGCGACAACTGCCTGACGCTTCGAACCTCGATAATCGGGCATGAGCTCGGCACCGCGCACAGCCTCGTCGACTGGTTCCTGTCCAATCGCGGTGGAAAGGTAAAAGGCTTTGCAAATGCAATTTACAGCGGCTTCCCAACAGTTGTTTTTGCCGCTATAATCGACAATTTGATTCGCAATCACCCGCAGCTTGCGGGGCTGTATCACGTCTCGAGCGATCCGATCGGCAAATACGATCTGCTTAAGCTGGTCAACGAAGCATACAGTGCGGATGTGACGATCGAGCGGGATGAGGATTTCAAGATCGACAGGAGCCTGGACTCGACGCGGTTCAGGATAGAGACCGGATTCTCACCCGCACCGTGGGAACAAATGATCGGAGCGATGGCGAACGACGCGCAGATATACGGCAGATGGAAAAAGTGAACCTTTTAGAGAACAAACGAATCCTCGTGACGGGCGGGACGGGCTCGCTTGGACAGACGATCGTCCGTCGCCTGCTGACCGGGGAACTCGGGCGACCGGCCAAGATCACTGTGTACTCGCGCGACGAGGCGAAGCAGCATTACATGCGTCTGGATTATATGCACCGCAAGGCTGCGACCGACGATGTGATCTACCAGAACTCTCAAGACTTGCTGAGTTTTCGGATCGGCGACGTTCGCGATTACCCGGCACTCACGGCTGCTCTCCGCGACGCCGACATTGTCTTCCACGCGGCGGCATTGAAACAGGTGCCGTCCTGCGAATACTTTCCGTTTGAAGCTGTTCAGACAAACATCGGCGGAGCCGCAAACCTCGTCCGTGCGATCCGCGAAAACGATCTTAAGGTCGAGAAAGTCGTTGGGATCTCGACCGATAAAGCGTGTAAACCCATCAACGTGATGGGAATGACGAAAGCCCTGCAGGAACGTGTACTGATCGAGGCGAACCGCGATAGCAAGAATACTAGCTTTATGTGCGTTCGTTACGGCAACGTCATCGCATCGCGCGGTTCCATCGTTCCGTTATTTGTCGAGCAGGTTCAGAAGGGCCAAGAACTGACCGTTACACTTCCCGAGATGACCCGTTTTCTGTTGAGCCTTGATCGTGCTGTGGACACGGTTTTCGAAGCTCTCAAGAAAGGAAAGCCGGGACAGACATTCGTACCCAAGGTACCAGCCGCGAATATCGTGGATCTTGCGAAGGCGATCATGGGAGACAAGGATATTCCGATCAAATATACGGGTATCAGGCCCGGCGAGAAGATACACGAAATAATGGTCTCGGAAGAAGAGTGCTACCGCACGATCGAACAAGGAGACTACTACGTCATTCTTCCTGTTTTGCCCGAGCTGCGAGACGGGTCCGAGTTCGTCCAGGCACTGGCGAACGAGTACTCGTCGAGAGACGATAATATTTCGATCGACGCGCTCCGCGAACTGCTCGCGTCTGCGAGCGAAGAAATAAAGTTCTTTCTGGCTGCCGGCAAGTAAACACAATTTTATGAAGGTAATGACGATCTTCGGGACCCGTCCCGAAATAATCCGGCTCAGCCTGATACTGAAAATCCTGGATCAGCACTGCGAACAGGTCACGGTGCATACCGGGCAGAACTATCACGAAAGCCTGAGCGACATCTTCATCAAGGATCTTGAAGTGAGGACGCCGGATATTCATCTCGGCATCCGCTCAAATAGTTTTGGCGAACAGATCGGTCAGATACTCAGCAAAACGGACGAAGCGCTCGCCGAGTACAAACCCGACAAGGTATTGATACTCGGCGATACGAACAGCGCCCTGTCGGCGATCATCGCGGCGCGTCGCGGAATCCCGGTATTTCACATGGAAGCCGGCAACCGCTGTTACGACGATCGCGTTCCGGAGGAAGTAAACCGTAGGATAATCGACCATTCGAGTTCGATCCTTCTTCCATATACCGAACGAAGCAAAGAAAATTTGGTAGCCGAGGGAATCGAGCGTGAACGCATTTTCGTCACCGGAAATCCGATCCGCGAGGTCCTGAACAATTTCGACGAAAAGATCGCGAAGAGCAAGATCCTAAAACAGCTCCATGCGAAGCCGTTTGAATATTTTCTTGTCACTCTGCATCGAGCGGAGAATGTCGACCTTCCTGATCGCCTCGCAAATATCTTCGACGCTTTCGACCAGATCGGCGAACAGTTTGAGAAACAAGTTCTCGTGAGTGTGCATCCGCGAACGCGCGAAAAACTGACGCAATTCGGTATTACTCCAAATGCGCGCCGGATACAGTTGCTCGAGCCGCTCGGATTTTTCGATTTTGTCCACCTCGAAAAGAACTCACTCGCCGTACTCACCGACAGCGGTACGGTTCAGGAAGAGTGTTCGATCTTCGGTATACCAAACATTACGCTTCGCGACGTGACTGAACGGCCCGAAACGATCGAGTGTGGCAGCAACATCTTGAGCGGCGCCGATCCGAACACCATTGTGGAATCGGTCAAACTGGCTCTCTCGCAACCTGCTAACTGGGAACCGCCGCGCGAATACATGGTTGAGAACGTAGCGCAGACGGTCAGTAAGATAATCCTCGGCTACACAAACCTCAGAAAGCACGTTTCCTGAGCATTACCTCGGCGAAAATGCAGCGGAAGAAGGTCATGGTCTTTTGTGATTACTACTTGCCCGGCTTTAAGAGCGGCGGCGGTATGTGGACCGTTGTAAATCTGGTCGACCGTTTCAAGGACGATTACGACTTTTATGTCGTCACTCGTAATCACGACGGAAAGGCAGACAAGAGACCGTACGAGCTGGTAAAGACCGGAGATTGGAACACCGTCGGCTCGGCGAAGGTTTTCTATCTCAACTCGAAACAACTGACGGTTCGTGCGTTTAGCGGCCTGATCAGAGACATCAACCCCAACGTCGTTTTCTTGAACAGCGTTTTCAGCATGCCGTCGATCACTTTTCTCCGAAGCAGGAAGCATGCGGATATCTCTAAAATTCCCGTGATCGTCTCGCCGTGCGGTGAGCTAGCTCCGGCTACTTTGAAATTCAAATCGACTAAGAAGCGCGTGTTTCTGAAGTATGCGAAACTTACCGGCTTGTACCGGAATGTGATCTGGCGTGCATCGTTTGAATTGGACGCGGATGAGATACGATCCGCGATCGACGACGACATCGAGGTGCTCTGCGCTCCTGACCTTCCTCCAAAGACGATCCTGCCCGATTTCGATCTTTCCGCTAAGCCGATCAAGACACCGGGTTCGGTCCATTTCGTTTTTGTGTCGCGGCTCGTCCGAAAGAAGAATCTTCACTACCTCTTCGAGCGCCTTTCATCATTTCAGGAAGGGGAGATCGTGCTCGATATCGTTGGTCCGATCGAGGACACGGAATATTGGAAGGAGTGTGAAGCCGCCGCGCGAAAACTTCCGGCAAATGTAAAACTAAACGTCTTTGGTCCAATGCCATATCCGGAAACTCTGGCTCGAATGCAGGCGGCTCACTTCTTCGTCTTGCCCACACTGACCGAGAATTTCGGCTATGTATTTATTGAAGCCCTGGCGTGCGGCTCTCCGCTCCTTATTAGCGATCGGACGGTATGGAACGACGTCGGTGAGAAGGGATCGGGCTGGCCGGTGCCGATCGAAGACCCCGCCGCGTGGGACTTGGCCATTAGACGTTGCCTCGAAATGGATCAGGAAGAATATTCAGAAATGGCTGTTGCGGCGCGAGGGCACGCTCTGGATTGGCTCGCAGATCCGGAAATCGAGAAAGCGTCGACGGTGTTGCTCGAACGGGCGTCTCGTACGTGATGCAAAACGAATCACCAACTGCAAAAGAGCGCTTGTGGATAGTGACCGAATTGTACTACCCGGAAGAAACTTCGACCGGCTATTATCTGACTCGCATTGCCGAGGGGCTCGCGAATAATTTCGACGTTAAGGTTCTCTGCGGCCAGCCGACGTATTCCGCGCGCGGCGTATTGGCGCCGAAGCATGAACATCACGAGGGAGTTGAGATCTTTCGTGCATCGGGGGCGACGCTCGACAAGAATGTTATCGTCTTCCGGCTCGTGAACATGCTAACCCTCGGGCTTTTGATCTTTGTCAGCGCGCTCCGAAACTTCCGTCAGGGCGATAAAGTCCTCGTCGTGACTACACCGCCGAGCATGCCCTTCGTCGCCGCTGCCGCGTCGCTGCTCAAGGGCGCCTCGTACATCCTACTGATTCACGACAACTACCCCGAGATACTGATCGCGGTAGGGAAGTCGAAACCGGACTCCGTTGTCGCGAGGACTCTCTCTTTCTTCAATCGATGGCTTTATAAATACG
>JBDTSA010000176.1:0-5538 GCA_039931335.1 Acidobacteriota bacterium | reverse complement strand
GTTCGACGCGAGCTTTATCACCATCGGAAGATTTACACCTGTCACGATCTCGACCTCGCCTTCCTTTAGAAACATCGCCGAGATATTAGTGGGCGTTCCGCCAAACATGTCTGTCAATACGATCACCCCTCGGCCTTGCGACACGTTCTTGATCGCGCGTTCGATCTCATTTTTTGCCGCCTCGACATCGTCGTGCCAGCCGATCGACACGGCAACGACGTGACTGATGTCGCCGACGACCGTTTCTGCGGCGGCAACTAGTTCCGTCGCGACCTGACCATGTGAAACGATGACTCCGCCAATTTTGTCCATCTGATTAATGACCTATCTTTGTTCCACTAAGCTGGTTAGTGTACTTCGTGCAATTCCGTCGCTGATATTGTCCAAAAACTGGAACCGCGAATCGACGCGCGTAGCAGAAGCAAGACGCGAAAGCTATTTTTGCATATCGCGGTGAACAACCGAAACGTCGTATTTTTCTTTTTTCAAATTGTTTCGCAAGCGGTTCGCGATCATCACAGACCTGTGGCGGCCGCCTGTGCATCCAACGCCGATCGTGAGGTACGACTTCCCTTCGCGTTGATAAAACGGCAGCAGATACTTCAGCATGTCGGTGAAACGATCGACGGTCTCCGCGACTTCGGAGTGCTTGTCCAGAAACGCACGGATCTTCGGATGTTCGCCTGTGAAATCTTTTAGAGAAGGTTCGAAGTACGGATTCGGGAGGTGCCTGACGTCAAACAGCAGATCGAGGTCGCGAGGATTCCCGAATTTGTGCCCGAAACTTACGATCAGTACCTTAAGGGGCGTGCCCTCCGTAGAGCGGCTGAATTTGTCGACGATGAGCCTTCGTAACGTATGGACCGTGTGATCGGACGTGTCGATGATGAGATCCGCGGCCTGGCGGATCTCGCTCATAGCCTTTCGCTCCGAACGGATCGACGGAAGCAAGCCTCTGCTGTTGTCCGCCGGATGCGGTCGCCGCGTTTCCGAGAAGCGGCGCTGTAACGCTTCGTCCGACGCTTCGAAAAAGACTACGAATGGATTGAGTTTCTTTTTTGCCAGCTTCTTCAGCTCCGCCGGAAACTCCGCTAGAAAATGGCGTTCGCGGATGTTGATGACGAGTGCGGCGCGTTCGATCGCGACAACTTCCTGATCATTTGGAATCAGGAGCCGGGAGAATGTAGAGAGCATTGTTAGTGGGAGGTTGTCGACGCAGAAGTACCCGAGATCCTCGAACGCATTCGTCGCGGAACTCATTCCAGATCCGCTGAGGCCGGTAATAATGACCAGATTGCGAAACGCCTTGTTTTCCTGAACGGCCTTGACCATAAAAAAGGCAGGCTGCTAATTCGCCTGCACGAGCCTCGTGTGTTCTTCGATAAGCAGTTCCGCGGTTTTAGAGCTGCCTTCGTGACGGTGCAGTCGGACGGCTGTTTCGACGAGTGTCGCTAGATTGCGTCCCGAACTTACCGGCAACACATATTTCGGTATAACGACACCCACGATCTCGTATGATCGGGCGGCGTTCTCCAACGGAGTTGCTTCAACCGATCGCCGGAGCTCGACGCACATATCGACTTCCCATTCATCGCACACCGCTTGTTCGCCAAATATCTCAGCGACATTTATTATGCCAAGCCCGCGGATCTCCAGCAGATGTCGCGTCAGGCTCGGCGCCTTCCCAATAAGCAGATCGTGCTTTGCGAAAATCTCTACCGCGTCATCAGCGCACAATCGATGGCCCCGCGTCACCAGGTCCAGGGCGCACTCGGATTTTCCGATGCCCGATTCGCCGATGAGCAGCACTCCCGTGTCAAAGACGCGAACGAGCACCGCATGCAACTGGCGTTTTGCCGAAGACGTTTCTCTGCTGGGGTCGATTACGGGATCGTGCATTAAAAAGTCACGGTTCGATCAAACCGAAGTTGCCATCTTTCCGCGTGTGGATTACGGATATCTTTTGATTTTCTGCGTTGCGAAATACGAGAAATCCATCGCGTTCGTCGGAAAGCATCATCGCGGCCTCGTCAACCGTCACGGGTTTGACGGCGTAACGCCTGGTCTTAATTACACGGGGCGTTGTCGGCTCGGGCTTGACGTCAGCCGGATTCGGGACGATTGTCGTCGCGCGCTTTGAGCGGTGGGATTTATCAATGATCTTGTTTTTTAGTTTGAGGGCCTGCTTCTCGATCTTATCTATCGTCTGAGAGAGAGACTGGTACATGTCTGAATTGCTGGTGGTCGCCGTCAATACATCGTTGCGCCAGTTAAGCACGATCTCGGAGCGATGGCGTCCGCGCTCGACTTCAATTATCACGTGCACCTTTGTCGGTTTGCCGTTGAATAAATGATTGATGCGTTCGAAATGATTTTCGACGTGCGACCGAAGTGCCGGCGTAACGTCGATATGGCGTCCCGTGTATTCAAATTTCATAACTTCCCCTTTTATAATCTGAAAAGTTCAAAGAATTGTTGCCGTCAGAAAAATGCTAGATGACCGTCTTCCTTTCGCGCGAACCCGGAATGTTCATCTGGTCGCGGTACTTCGCAACTGTACGGCGTGAAAGCTTTACTCCCTCTTTGCTCAAAACCTTCGCGATCTGCTCATCCGTCATCGGTTTCTTTGAATCTTCTTCCTCGACCATTTTCTTGATCCGCAGTTTGAGGATCCTCGTCGAAACCTCCTCGCCTTCTTCATTCATCATTCCTTCGCTGAAAAAGCGGCGAAGCTCGATGACCCCCTGCGGCGTGTGTGCATATTTCCGGTTGACGACACGCGAGATGGTCGAGAGATGCATGCCGATATCTTCGGCCACGTCCTTGAGCATCATCGGCTTGATGTACTCGACACCCTTATCCAGAAAGTCACGCTGGCGGTGGATGATACACTCGACGACGCGATAAATAGTTTGTCGCCGATGCTCGATATTGCGGAGCAGGTCGACGGCGGAACGCACTTTCTCTTTTATGAAATCTTTGGTTTCCTTCGTCGTGTCGGGCTGATCGACAAGTTGATGATAAGTTGGACTGATCCGCAGACGCGGGCTTCCGTCGTCGGTGAAGTAGATGACATATTCGCCTTCGATCTTCTCGACGTAAACCTCCGGTGCGACAAATATCGATTCGTCAGCCGCGTACTTTCTGCCGGGATACGGGTCAAGGATGCGGATCTTGTTGATCTCGTCATCGAGTTCGTGGATATCCCGGCCCGTGTCTTTTGCAAGATGCTGCAGTCGATGTGGCTGAAGATCTTCGAGATGATCCCGAACCAATTCGGCAGCCAGGCTCTCGCCTTCACCGTCAGATTCGAGCTGTGCGAGCAGACATTCTTTTACATCAAGTGCACCGCACCCCACCGGCTCGAGGGCCATGACGACCTTGCGTGCTTTCTCGATGCTCTCCTCACCGCAGTTAGATATTCTCGCAAGCTCTTCGACCGTCGCCGTCAGACGCCCGTCCGCATCGAGGTTCCCGATGACGCTTACGCAGACGTCCATCAGCTTGTCGCCGATGTCTTGCATGTTGAGCTGCCATTCGAGATGTTCGCTCAGCGATTCTGTATGCGATAGGAATTGTTCGAAACTCGGAGCATCGTCTTTGTACTCGATCTCCTGCGTTCGATATCCAGGGTCCAGATAATCCTGAAACTCGCGGCCGTAATCTATCTCGTCGAAAGAATCCGATTGCTCATGCGAAGGATCTTCACCCGAGGTCTGATCAACAGACAATCCGTCGCCGCCATTCTCGCCCGGCATCTCCGCTACATAAGACTCGGCAGTGTCCATGAACTCGACCGGCGAGTCGGACAAGGGAGCGACTTCCGCGCCGTTTGCGTCGGTTTCATCGTGCCCGTCAGCGTTTTGATCCAGAATATTATCCGAGATCTCCTGGACCTCATCGCCCGGGAGAACCTCTTCCAGAATCGGATTTGCGACCAACTCCTGTTCAATGAGTTCGTTCAATTCCATCGAGGTCATCTGCAGCATTTCGATCCGCTGCCGAAGCTGCGGTGTGAGAACCATTCTTTGCTGTAGTGAAGTTGTAAGCCTCAGTGATGACATATGAAGTCGACGACAAATCTTCCCTTTGTTCGTTGTGGAACCGTAATTGCTAAGCTAGGTAAATTATACGGATTTTCGAGAAAGAAAGAAACGGAAGTGTTGATTAAAGAGTGAATCGCTCGCCGAGGTAAAGGCGGCGAACATCAACGTCCTCAACGAGCACGGCAGGCTGACCGCTTCGCAGAATTCTGCCTTCGGACATGATGTACGCGCGGTCCGTGATGCCGAGCGTTTCGCGCACGTTATGATCGGTGATCAGTATCCCGATTCCCTGTTGTTTGAGATAGAGAATGATCTCGCGGATGTCATCGATCGCAAGCGGATCGATACCGGCGAACGGTTCATCTAGAAGAATATACTGCGGTTCCGTAGCAAGGCAGCGAGCGATCTCGACGCGGCGGCGTTCGCCACCGGAGAGAGCATCACCACGGATCTTACGAACGTGCTCGACGCCGAATTCCTCGAGGAGCTCATCGAGTCTTGTAAATCTTTCGGAGCGAGAAAGTTTTGTCGTCTCGAGGACCGCGAGAATATTCTGCTCTGCCGTCAGCTTGCGAAAGATCGAAGGCTCCTGCGGCAGGTAACCGAGACCGAGCCGTGCCCGGAGATACATAGGCAGAACTGTGACGTCCTGTCCGTTCAGAAATATATTGCCGTGCTCGGTTCGTTCGAGCCCGACCATCATGTAGAAGGTTGTCGTCTTGCCCGCACCGTTCGCGCCGAGCAGGCCGACGACTTCGCCTTGCGAAACGCCGATGGTGACATCGTCAACAACGCGCCGACGGCCATAGGTTTTTTGAAGATTGTGCGCAGATAGCGAGTGGCCCCCTGAGTCGTGTCCGTTACGCGATCCGGTCTGATTGTTGGTTGAAGCGTCCACGTTAGTTCGGAAGGCTGTTCTTTACTTTGTAGACCGATCTGATGCGGCCGGCGGTGTTCTGCTTCGACTTCCCGTCGCTGACGACCTTGTTGTTTCTAAGATAAACCGTCATCTCTCCACCGGACGAAGAACCATTCTCGGCATCGTCGACGCGAGCCGGATTGCCGCGGAGCGTGACGCTTTCAGTAGCGGCGATGTATTCGGCGTAGTCGCCCACCGCGCGCCTATTCGGCTGTGTGATCGTGACGTTATTTTCGATCTCGGAACGTGACAGCTCGTTTCGTTCGTCGAGATAAATGTTCGCCAATCCGCCGACTATCCGATCCGTGCCTTGCCTGATATCAACATCCGTTTCATAACGCACGAGTCGGCTGTCGCGATTATAGGTCATCTTCTGCGACGAGACGTAAACCGGAGCATTCGTCTCCTTGCCATTTTCTTTCCGCCGCACATTGTAGAGCAGGCTCTGTACATTGCCTTCGCCGATGAACTGTCCTTGCTGCTGTTTGATTAGAAGCTGATCGGCGCGTACATAATTATTTTCCTGCCAGCCGCGAGCATTTCCCCGATAGAGAGCAGTCTCGGCACGATGAT
>JBDTSA010000175.1:0-5559 GCA_039931335.1 Acidobacteriota bacterium | reverse complement strand
GCCAACGCCGACGCCGACGCCGACGCCGACACCCACACCTACTCCGACGCCGACCCCAACCGGTACACCGACGCCGACACCCACGCCAATCCCCACGCCGACGCCTGTCACGCCTTCGGCGGTCCAGGGCCTTTCGCCGGGCAGTTTGGCGATATTGAATTACGATTCAAACACGAATCCGCCGATAGCGGCGCGGACGGCGGTCGGCTCGCTTCGAAGAGCCTTCACACTGCCCATCTCATTGAGTGGCGTGACGATGACCATCAATGGCGTCGCATGCGGTTTGAAGTCAGTCGGTCGTCGCACGATCGTCTTTGTCGTGCCGCCGCTGATACCGAGTGGAGCGACCGGAACTTCGTACCCGGTCGTCATCAACAATAACGGTGTGGTGTTTAGGGGCAATGTTACGATCGTTCCTACGCGACCGGATATTTTCACTGATCTTCCGGTTCCCGGACCGTTTGGCAGGGCCCAGGTGCTCAATGTTACGAACCGCGTCTATACCTCCGAACCTTTTACGGTACGAACCTTGAAGTTCAGAGGCGGACTAAAGGTGCCGACGGTGCTCAGGCTCAGGCTGACGGGTGTAGCCAACATTGCCGTTGGAAGCGGCGTGATCTTCATCCGTATAGGTAGCCAGACGATTTCTGGTACTGATGTGTTAACTGGCGGAATTCTGGTCGAGCCCGGAGTTTATACGGTTGATTTTCGGCTTCCGGCAGGCTTGGACATGGCAGGTGATCAGCCGATCATCGTCACCGTCCGGTTGCAGGACGGAACTGAGTTTAAATCTCGGCTGGATGACACGGCGCCGAGGCTACGAATACTATGATTTACAGTCAGAATTGATGGAAAGGCGGACACTCTCGTCCGCCTTTTCGTTTTAAACAAGCCGTCAAAAAAGGAAATCGAATTATTGTTGCATTGGGTATTTTGTTATACTTGGCGGGTGCCTTCAGAACGAGAATGTTGACAGCCTTTAAGCAGCAATTGCCAGCCCCGCCTATAGAGTTCGAGTAGTTTTTTAATTTCTTAATTCAAAATTTTTTCTTAAGGAGTTTATGACAAAAGTATGGCAGGAAAAGATGTAGCTACGATGAAGATTTCGCCGAAAGTTTGGCGTAATGGCGAGATCATCGACTGGGACGATGCTCGGATCCATATCATGTCGCACGTGATCCATTATGGCTCGAGCGTTTTCGAAGGTATCAGGTGCTACAACACGACGCAGGGCTCTGCCGTGTTCCGCTTGCCGGAACATATCCAGCGTCTAATGAACTCGGCAAAGATCTACCGGATGGACCCCGCGTTCAACCGCGATCAGATCATCCAAGCGACCCTCGAGCTTATTCGTCAGAGCGGTCTCGATGAATGCTACATCCGCCCCGTCATCATCCGCGGCCTCGACGAAGACAAGCCGTCATTCGGCGTCAATCCGTTCGGAAACCCGATCGACACCTACGTCGCGACGTGGCAGTGGGGCAAGTACCTCGGAGAGGAAGCACTCGAAGCGGGAATCGACGTCTGCGTTTCAAGCTGGACGCGGATCACCTCGAACTCGATGCCTGCGATGGCGAAAGCCGGAGCGAATTACATGAATTCGCAGTTGATCAAAATGGAAGCGATCCTCGGCGGATTCTCCGAGGGTATCGCGCTCGACGATCGCGGCTATGTTTCCGAAGGTTCAGGTGAGAATATCTTTCTCGTAAACAACGGAAAGCTCATTACGCCGCCGCTCGGAGCGTCGATCTTGCCCGGCATCACTCGAGATTCGGTATTGCAGATCGCGCGCGAGCTCGGCATTGAAGTTCTCGAAACGACAATTCAGCGCGCAGCACTTTACCTGGCAGACGAAGTGTTCTTCACCGGAACCGCAGCGGAGATCACGCCGATCCGGTCGATAGATCGAATAACGGTTGGCAGCGGACGATGCGGCGACATCACAAAACGGCTGCAGGAGGAGTTCTTCAAGATCATTCGCGCAGAGCGGCCCGCGCCATTCGGAGCTAATTGGCTGACATTCGTGAACGAGACCGGAGAAAAAAAAACAGCAGTCGCATAAGTAACATCTAAACGCGACTCAATTTCGCAAAAGGACGGCTCAATGGCCGTCCTTTTTTGTAACCGCCGGCTCTGTCGTCTATCATCATCTAAAGCTTGTTCCGCCGTTTTTTATTCTCGAAAACAGAATATGACTCCCGGCTTCATTAGAAAATACGTTCTCGAAGTGACGGTCTTCGTGTGCGGCGCGATTGTGATGGTCTACGAGATCATAGGCTCGCGCATCGTATCGCCATTTATAGGAACTTCGACATATGTTTGGACTAGTCTCATCGGCGTGATTCTCGCCAGCCTGAGCCTCGGATACTGGCTAGGCGGGCTTATGGCTGACAAGAGGCCAGATATAAAGATCCTCGCATTCGTAATTTTTCTTGCGGGTGGTTTGGTCTCGCTAACTGTCCTGATCAAAGACGTCATACTCGTAATGGTCGCGTCGGCTCCCACCGGTCTCGAAATAAAATCCCTGCTCGCCGCGCTGCTCTTATTCGCCCCGGGCAGCGTTGCACTTGGCTTCGTCACCCCGTATGCGATCCGTCTGAAAATGCGATCGGTGAGCGACTCCGGAGCGACCGTTGGCAGGCTCTATGCGCTCTCAACCATCGGGAGCATCGTCGGAACGTTTGCGGCCGGCTTTTTCCTGATCCCGTTTGTCGGAAGTAATCGTACCCTTTATGTGATCGCGGCCAGCTTGATCGTGATCTCCTTGTTTCTGGCACCGTTCGCGTTCTCGCGCACGAGCTTCGGGATCCTCACGATTTTCGTATTCGGAATCGCCGGAAGTGAATTGACCGCATACTATCAGCTTCGCACCAAAGGCATGCACGACGTCGATACCGAGTACAGCCGCGTCCAGATATTTCGCGGGACCGAGGCAAAGACCGGACGCCCCCTTCGCGCCATGGCGACAGATCCTTACTTCGTTCAGTCGATAATTTATCTCGATGGCGACGAGTTGTTTGCAAAATATAGCCACTTCTATCACCTGCTGAGATATCTTCGGCCGGAGTTTCGAAGCACGTTAATGATCGGCGGAGCCGGGTACACCTTTCCACAAAATTATCTTCAGACATATCCGAATGCTTCGATCGATGTTGTTGAGATCGACCCGGCCATGACGTCGATCGCCCGCGAATACTTCCGGCTCGAAGACAGCTCGCGGCTCAAAGTAATCCACGACGACGGTCGCGTTTTCTTGAATCGCGCCGAGATGGGCACCTACGACGCCGTACTGATGGATGCCTTCGGCTCGCTCTTCAGCGTGCCGTACCAACTGACCACCATTGAGGCTGTTCAAAATATCAGTCGCGTCCTTGATGACAACGGCATCGTTATTTTTAATCTCGGCTCCGCAATCCGCGGCGATTCGAATCGATTGCTGCAGGCCGAGCTCGCAACGTATCACGCCGTGTTCCCGACCGTCGAGCTGTTTAAAGTAAACAGCGACTACCCGACGATGAGATCGTGCGTCTCTTATCTCACCGCTACACCGCCGACCTGCCACTCGAAGTCCCGGTTCTTACCGATGATCTCGCACCTGTCGAATACTACAATTCGTTCGCTCAGAATCTATATCGACGCTGATGCGATCGGGCTCTGCCGCTTCCTCCATATCTTTTTCAAGCAGCTCAAGGCAAATTCAACTCAGTTCATCCGTCCGGTTGGAGAGAACAAAAACAGGAAGCGTCGGGGCGAAGATTGCTCTTGACACGCTCGACCAAACCGGAGTAAAGTTCTCGGCACATCAAGCACAAGCATCGGATTTAAGTGGTTCAGGGATCGTACGTGGATTCCCAAAACCTTGGCCCTTAACCTTTTCGGCTTGAAAACTGCGCAGACTCCCAAGCACTCGCGAGTTTCCACAGTTCCCAAGCTCCCAACCATCCAGGGAAGTTTCTCTAAAAGTAAGTATCGGTGTTCAGGACACCGGTTCGCGCGACATTCGACAACCCGATTGTTGGGGATTTCGTGTCGGGCCGTTCATCATCACGCACAGAAACTCGGAGACTATTATGAAACAAGTTCTCACAAGAGCTCTCGTTGTCATTTCAATCTTCTCGCTCTTCTTCACGCAAACTGGATGCACCAAGGCAAAGGCTGAAGCGGTGAAAGCGGCGGCCGAGCAGTTTCGAGTCGAGGCAGATAAGGCACTTGAATTTGTCGATAGAAAGGTCAAAACCGATCCGATCTGGAAATCCGTTTGGGACACCGAGGTAAATTTGTAGTTCGAGGACACTGATATGGACAACGATACGATAATGCTGAATGAGCTATGCCCTAAGGCCAACACAGTGAAATTGAGTACAAGTTGAGTTCCTTTGAGGATCAGGCTGTGCCTGGCCCCCAGCTCGCGGAGCTTTGGAACGACTGGGTCACGCTGCGGATCAAATTGATGAAAGCTGGCGTCATCACAACAAATGAGGACCTGGCAGCAATGGAGGCGATCAAGCAGGAGATCGATGCGGCGGCCGATCGCCAGGCGATAATACTTGCTGTCGCTCGGACAATCGCTTTTATCGCAGCCAAGGTTTAGCGTCAAACGTCGACTCGAAATTAAATCGCGGAAGGTTCATTGCGCAGGGGCAACATGACTTTAAACGACATTCAAAAACCAACTGCAGTTTTAGAAGCGGTTGAGGCCGAAGCGAAGTTGGTGGCCGGAGAGCGAAGGGTAAGGTCAGCAAGTTCACTACGCCTCCCAGTGATCGTGCCTATCACATCGAGATACTGCAAAACTGATCGCGGAAATCCAAAAGGAGAACACAAATGAGTTGGAGATTAGCAAAAAGTTTGATTCAGTTACGAAACCAGATCAATGAAGCGTTTCCTGCTAGGGACAAGGAAAGTGACGGGTCGATCGGCGATATGGCGCACTCAGCACGAAAATCGGACCACAACCCGAATGCGAATGGCGTTGTCACGGCCATCGACGTCGATCGCGATTTTAATGACGGACACGACGGACGGCAACTTGTCGCCGCCCTTGTCGCGAGCCAGGACCCGCGCATCAAGTACATTATTTTCGAACGTCAGATCTCGGATACAGGTAACGTCACCAGATGGGCGCCGTATTTCGGAAAGAATGCTCACAATCATCATGTGCACATTTCGGTCTCCGCGACGGCGAAGCTCTACGACGATGTGACACCGTGGCAGCTTAACTTTAAAGCTAAGCCGTCGCTCGCACCGCCATCCCCGCTCCCGGCGCTTTTCAAACGCACCTCGCGGGGCGAGGGAGTAAAGGCTCTTCAAAACGCACTCATGGATCGGGGCTTCATCCCGAAGGGAAAGGCTGACGGAGTATTCGGGCCAAAGACCGAGATCGCTGTTAAACAATTTCAGTCGGCAGACAAACTGACGCCCGATGGAATGGCCGGAACCGTGACGCTTAAGGCGCTCGGGCTTTAGCGACGACGAGCCTCATATCCGGGTGAAATGTGGCTCATGTAAAATCCTTGTAAACCCGGCCCAAATGGAAACAGTTAACCGCCGTGGACCAGA
>JBDTSA010000174.1:0-5566 GCA_039931335.1 Acidobacteriota bacterium | reverse complement strand
TTTGGTATGAGTCGACAGTGACCGCGAGGCACACAGAGCCAAACGCCAGAACGAGTGTCACTCCGCGGATCATGTTCGTGACGATTGTCGGAGCGCGGTGATTCATTTAAGGTCGAGCGTCGTCAATGAGGAGCCGCGCGACGAAGGCGGATGCGCAGGTAGCTTTTGCGCTGCGAGCGCCGGCTGGAGCGGATTGATGTACGTATGTGGAACCGCCGGGATCTCTCCCAACCTTCTGGCCGCCATCAACTCTATGTCATATCCTTCGTGTCTCACGCGCTCGTCAACATAAAGCAGACACAGCCCGACCATCCACACCGGCGTCAGGAGTATAAGGCTTGCTTGCGAAATCAGCTGCGAAGCTATTTCGTACCATGCCGGAGCGAGATCGGCGTCGAAGGAAAAAACTTCAACCCCCTGTGCCCATGCATACCAGATCAGCGGAATGTAGAAAAGGGCAAGTGCCGAGTACGTCGCCACGATCGAAAACATAAATAGTGCGGCAAGTCGCTTCACGTTGCCGCTTGCGAGGCTCGCGCTTCGGGATATGGATGAGAACACTCCCTGGCCTTCAACGAGCATCACTTGCGGAACGTAGGCGAATCTTGATGCGACGAAGAAGAATAGCCAGAGAGTTCCTGTCGCCGTGGCAAGGCCGAGGATGACGCCGACCAATACAGCGAGCGGCGGAACTATGGCGAGAGCGCTCGCGACGAGGACGATCAAGATCGTTGAGATGATGAGACCAATATAAAGGACCACGAATCC
Source organism: Acidobacteriota bacterium (assembly GCA_039931335.1). Classification (GTDB taxonomy): domain Bacteria; phylum Acidobacteriota; class Blastocatellia; order Pyrinomonadales; family Pyrinomonadaceae; genus OLB17. The sequence goes on along the minus strand of JBDTSA010000174.1, from coordinate 4,798 downwards.
GACAGTGCCAAGTAATATTGCAATGATCGAAGAGGCGAGAAGCAGCCCGCCAAGGCGTCTCCAGGTGTTCGTATAGGTCTCGCGGAACGTAATTGGTTCATTGAAGAGAAGGTGGCGGACGAAATTTCGCGACGCGCCGCCCATCACCGAAAGGGTCGCAACGGTTTCCGTGAACCAGATGACGATCGCACCGAGCCAGACGAACAGGTAATAGAACGTCACGTCGAGTCCGTTACTCGCCGCGCCGAGCGAGAACAACGATCGCGCGACGAATGTCCACGCGACGGAGATCAGCGTTCCGACGATAACCGGAGGCGATGCGATAAAAACGAAAGTCCAGAAATTCAGTCGATAAAACCGCACTGCCCGATCGATGAGATCGCCGGGTCCAAGAGGAACCAACGAAAGGTGAGAATTGGAAGAAGCCTTCTGACTCATTGGATGGATGGCACGGCCGCTTTCGTATTATGTAGAAAAACCCGCCTCTCTCAGACGTCGCCTGATTCCAATTAGCCAGGTCGTGCTCGGATCCTAAAATATCAATACGAATCGACTTTGAAATCTTCATCGTCAATGGCCTGATTGAAGACGAATTTCTGTAATTCCATCAGCCACTCGTAAGACGTCGTACCGTTACCCGTCAGTATTTCGAGCGAAAGCTTGTAAGTGTGCGGCAGCCTTAGCTCGTTCACTTCCTGAAAGTTGGAGAACTCTTCGACCATGCGGTACCTTGTCTCGCTCTGCCCGGCAGAAGCATCAACATTTGCTCCTTGCCGTGCCGCGATTATTCGTTTGTATTCGGTCCGCACATGCTGGTACGTATCTGCATCGAAAAACAATGTAATATCCAAGTCCGAACCCTTCTTCGGCGAATACTCGACAGCGTGAAGCTTCTTTCCGTCGATCTTTTTCGTCCCCGCGTACTTAATCTTCGCAACGCCCGCGTCGAAATTCAGAAGGGCCCAGGAATTTGCCAGCACGCCGCTCATGATTCCCAATTTGAAACTGTTCTCGTTGGTTCGAAGAAAACTCCCGAGATTCGTCCGAGTACCAGGACGGACGAAGCCGACCGTTAGGTCTTTGCCGTCGTATCCCATTTTCTCGAAAGGATAGTCGCTGTTATTGAATTTCATCGCAACCATGTATCTTGGGCCTTTCGACGCCAATACGGATATACCTTCGGCTATTCCGCCTCCGCGACCGTGGAATATCGCTTTCGCCGTGCCTATTGCCGTAATAGACTTCACTGCGGTCCGGGCCTCAGCAGTTCCTATCGACCTGAGGTGGCTCGCAAGAATAGACTCAGCGGTCGGTTTATCGTCCTTTTGTGCGGAAACGCGAGCGGACGTGGCAAGCAATATAATGGTGCAGACAATCAGGTATCTGACCCTCTTTTCTGTAGGCATATTATAAATCTCCAGAGACGAAGAATGCGCGTGCGTTTGAAGCACGATCAATCGCCGTTAATAGTGAAAAAAGAACCCGCACTATTGTACTTTTAACTGGTTAGAGAGAAAAGCTCTTTGCGGGCCTGCACCAGTTAAATAAAAAAAGGTGCTTCCCGAGGAAAGCACCTTCAAGTTTCTAGAAAAAATCAGCGATCAAAATTCGAAACGCACGGCGAACTGCATAATACGCGGGCTGAAAGTACTCGTCGGTGCGATCTGACCAAAGGTGGTCGATTCGATGTCGAAGATCGCACTGTTGTCCGCGATAAAATAGTTCGTGTGATTAAGAACGTTGAAGGCTTCTGCTCTAAGCTGCAAACGCATTCTTTCGTTGAATGCAATATTCTTTATCAGTCCTGCATCCCAGTTGATGTACAACGGACCGTTAAAGAAGTTGCGCGGCAGGTTGCCAGTTTGACCTGGCTGGACGCTAAAGAACACCTGACCTGGGAAACCGGAATTTGTACTCGTAAGAAGGTTGCCGTTAGTTGCAGAACCATCCGGACCGATTACGGAAGGATTAATGAAGTAGATCTTTCCATTAACCTTGAAAATTCCGATGAGGGCCTTGATCTCGGCTGACGTCAGGTTTGAGAATGCTGTCTGACGTCCTGAACGAGCAGCGCGATTCAACGTGCCGTCCGGATCCTTGATCGACAGTGGAGCTCCGGAGCTGGCATTGACGATCGACGTCACCTGCCATCCACCGAAAATCGAGTTCATGATTCCGCCCGAGTTCAGGAATTTCTTCCCTTTACCGAACGGTAGTTCGTAGATCGCGTTGACGTTGATCGTATGCGTACGGTCATAATCAGCACGGCCGTTTTCAACCCCGAGCTGGTTATTATCCAGATACGGGTCAAAACGCGCCTGGGCATCACTCTGAACGTTTGTCAGGATCTTCTGGAACGTGTAGTTCGCCTGGAATGACAAACCATTCGTGAAGCGTCGGCGAATCTCTGCCTGAAGAGAGTTGTAGCGATACTTACCGCCGTTGATAAGCACGTCTGCCGGACCGGCAAAGGTATTCGGCAGGAACGGAACGGTGCCATCAAGGCCGTTGGTTACGTAGAGGATCGCGAGATCCGCTGCGTTACCTTGAGCGATCGGGCCCGTGACCGCAGTATTCGTAAGCAATCCACCAAAAGGCAGGGAGGCGAAAACCGGCAAGCTCGTCGATTGTCCCGGAAGCCCTTGCGAGCCTGTTGCGTCCGCACACAGAGCGAGCGGCTGGTTCAGACTTGCCTGCAGGATCCGACAATTATTTCGAGCCGTGATGAAGTCATTCAAGAATCCTCCAGCACGAACATCCACCTGATTATAGTCAACGCCGCGGACCAAGCTGTTGCTTCGGCCGCCCACGTATCTAACTTCAATCGCCGTATCCCAGCCGATCTCACGAGTGACACCGAAGTTGTACTCCATGTTCTGCTGTGTTTGCAGATTAGGATCAATCGCAAAAACCGTGTTGAAAAAGTTACCAGCCCTAGCATTACCCGTAGCAAAGGAGATCGGGATGGTAATCGCCGGCGGTGCCGGAAATGCCGGAAGATTGTTAAACCGTGCGTTAACATTCGCCGCGTTATTTGCGCGCAAGGTGAAATTCAAACCCGCATTAGCTCCAGCTGCGTTATCAGCCGAACGTATGTACTCGTCGTTGATATAGCCGATTCGGAATCCGCCACGGAGGACAGTTTGGCCATCCCGGCCGAAAAGTCCACCAAGCATTCCACCGAGCTTACGCGGCGCGTACGCAAAACTTATGTTCGGTCCAAAATTGTTATAGTCAGGTTTGAAGAAGGCACCCGGCTTGCCCGAATTCGTGCCCAGAAGGACATACTGTCCTGTCGGGTCTGTTACGGCCGCCCGGACTTCCTCAATCGTGTTAGCACCGCGAAGGTCCGGTTCCAGATAGACCTGGTCCGGGTTGCGCAACGGCGTAAAGTGGTCCCAACGCAATCCAAGGTTGAGCGTAAGTTCTGACGAGAGTCTCCACTGATCGGCAATATATAGACCAATGGTTTCGTATTCAAATTTCTGACGAGAAGAAGCTCCGATGACCGCACCGGCTCCGGGTCCTACAAAGTTCGCAGCTACGGTTCCCGAGCCGACGATGCCGCCGAGCAGGTAGCGAAGGTTATCCGCCAAGGTACGGTCTGCGGCCGAAATACCACCCGGGAAGAGAGTCGCGGTGAGACGCGGTGTAAGTGTGTTCGCCGTGGTCGTGATGTTATAGATCGGAACCGCGTTGAAATTCGTTTGCGACGTGATTCGCTGAGCATTGAGATCGGCTCCGAAACGGAAAGCATGATCTCCCCAGATGAAGGAGGCATTATCCTGGAACGTATACTGACCTGTGTCACGCCCCTGCTTCTGGAAACTGGCTTCCGGCGAGCTCAAACCAAGAGGCAAGCCACCGATCAGATAGTTCGTCGGGAAGCTGTCCGCCTGGTTGAAGAACGGCTTACTTCGATTGAATGCTCCGCGAACCTCGTTCGTAAAATTCGAGCCGAAGGTTGCGTTGTAACTCAAAAGATATAAGTCGGTCGGTCCACCCTGAGTTCCGAAAGGAATCTTGTCGAAACCGCCGCCATCCGTCTGCCGGTCGTCTTTGTTGTCGTTGTATTTATATACGAAATAGACGTTGTTCCGATCATTCAGATCAACGTCGAAGCGGCCCGTAAATCCGTTACGCGTATCGTTATCGTTCTGATTGAAAACAAGGGACTGCGTTAACGAGCCGGCGGTTCCGGTGTTCTGAAGAACGCTATTTCCGACCGTCGGAGTCAAAGCCAGGAATCTCGACTGGATCACAGGATCGACCCCTAGCACGCCCCCTTGCGAAGCCGGGATGGCTCCGGTTAAGCCAGCTCCCGTCAATACGTTGACCGTTCTCAGCGCACCGGTGGCGGTGTCACGATAGGTGAATGATCCGTCGCGATACGGAGCTAATAGCACACGCCGTGTAAGCGGTGTTGTCTGCCGGAGCAGGAAGCGTTCGTAAGAAGCAAAGAAGAAAGCCTTGTCTTTATGCCAAGCGGGAGTTCCCTCTCCAAAGCCGGGAATCCAAACCGGGCCCGAGACCTTGCCGCCAAATTGGTTTCTGTTAAGGAACGGACGTGCAGTGTTCGAAGCATTGTTTCCGAATGTGTTCGCCGAAAATTCGGAGTTTCTATTGTATTCGAACAGAGCTCCGTGGAATTCACGACCTCCGCGAGGCGTGACGAGCAGAACCTGTCAAGAAAGAAAAAGACGAGGCGTCGTTGCGCCGGCTGGGCCTGATCGACGAAGAGATACTCAAGCTGCAGCGCGAATATAACGACTTCGAGGAAATCCTGAAGGCGGAAAAA
>JBDTSA010000173.1:0-5579 GCA_039931335.1 Acidobacteriota bacterium | reverse complement strand
GCGCTTTTGTGCGATCTCAGCGACCGCAAAGTCATCGGGCTTGCTCGAAATAAGACCAATCGTGATTACCTTCGTGACGTCCGGGCTCGGGGCGAGCTCCACCCGAGAATGAAATCCGTCACCGATACATTCGAACGCCATTGGTATGGTTTTCAGGAGTCGGCGGAGCAGGATTGGGCGAGGTTCCGCGAGGAGTATCAAGAGGCGATCAGGAGTGTGTAGATCGAAGGCGTCGCGCAAATGAAGCAAAAACTTCTAATCTTTTTGGTATTGATCTTCCTGATTCTGCTGCTTGCGGGACTTAACGCTGCGACGTATGTGCAGAAGGAGAAAATTGCCGATACCGAGTTCGCTCCTAACCGTTCGACGTATAACTCCGGCAGTACGGGAACGCAGGCTCTTTACGCTCTGCTCTCCGAAACCGGCCGCAACGTTTCACGCTGGCAGACGTCGCTCGAAACGCTTCGCTCCGATTCGAAAGATCGGCCGATGGTCTTCGTGATGATCGGGCCTTTCCGCCGCGAGGTGAGCGATGAGGAAAAAACCAACCTGATGGAGTGGGTATCCGCTGGAGGCACGCTCATACTCATCGATCGCGAACCATCCACGGAATTTCTTGTCACGACTTCACAATGGAAATTGTCGGTGTCGCCGCAAACCAGCCCCGACCTTTACGTTGTTGATGCCTCCGACCAAAAGCAGATGACGGCGGACCGTCCGGCGCAGAAACCGGTACTGCCGTCGCACTTCTCGAAAGGTGTGAACGCCGTCCAGGCATCGCGATTCGCAGCGTCGATAAAGCTCGATCGCTACAACGATGTCACATCTCCGATGGGCGGGTTGAGCACCGTAGAAGAGAAAGGTACCGTAACCACCTCGCCGACACCTGCCGCTTCCGATTCGAACGCGCAAGTCGAGTCGGTTGATGAGACCAACTTTCAAGCTCCGCTCATTCATGTCGGGGATGCAGATAAGAACATCTTTGTCGAAGCACCATTCTCCGAAGGACGTGTGATCGTTTTATCTGACCCTTACATCGTCTCGAATAACGGGATTAATCTTGCCGACAACTCGCAGCTCGCAATAAATCTCGTCACCTCGCGGCCGGGGCTCATCGCATTCGACGAATATCACCACGGCTACGGCGCAAACAACAATCGCTTGTTTCAATATTTCGAGGGCACGCCCGTGATCGCGCTTTTTGTGCAATGCGGCTTGGTCGTCGCGTTGATCTTCTTTTCACAGAGCCGCCGTTTCGCGAGGCCGATTCCGGAACCCGAGCCAAACCGTCTATCGAAGCTCGAATACGTTTCGGCGATGGCCGAGCTTCAACAGCGAACACGGGCCTATGATCTTGCGATCGAAAACATATACACGGATTTTCGTCGCCGGGCTACCGCTTTGGTGGGGCTCGACAATACAACGGCGACGAGAAAAGAGATCGCACAACGAATTGCGGAGCGGATCCGGAGCGATGCTCGTGAACTGGAAGATCTAATGTTCCGGTGCGAGGACGTGATCCACGGTGAACCGATCGGAAAGAAAGATACGATCGCGATCGTCGAGCGTCTACGCGATCTTGAAGAAAGGCTGGGACTAAAACGAGTCGCGAGGAAAGTCCGGTAGTCTATGGAGACATCAAGCCTTATCTTCATGATCCTGCTTTTTTTCTCGACCAGCATCGTCGGTGTCGTTACCGGCAGCAACTCGCTCGTCACAGTTCCGGTGATGTTTCAGTTCGGGATCGATGAAAAGGTAGCCATCGCGACAAACATGTTCGGGCTTACGTTCATGGCGATCGGCGGAACCATACCGTTTGTCCGACAGGGAAGGATAGAATTCCGGAAACTCACTCCGCTTATCGTTTTGACGATTGTGGGTTCGGCGATCGGTGCATTGCTCGTCGGCCTGATCACGGGCCAATCGATAAAGCTGATCGTGACAATATCGATGATCGTGATGATCGTCTTCACGCTGGTTCGACACAAGCCGGTGAATGTCACTGATCGATCTTCGCACGCACCTCGCCCGGCAACTGTCATCACATATCTCCTGACGTTTCTGCTTGCGATCTATGGTGGGCTTTACAGCGGTGGCTATGTCACGGTGCTGACCGCGACGCTTGTCACATTTGCCGCGATGAGCTTTACCGAATCTGTCGCTGCGACGAAATTCATTAACGTGTTTTCGTCAGGAATTGCCACTCTAGTCTTTATGTGGCAAGGTTTAGTAGACTACCAACTTGGGATCTTCCTTGCGGCTGCGATGTTCGCCGGAGCTTATGTCGGGGCACATTATGCAACGAAGATGAACGACATTTGGCTCAAGCGGATCTTTGTAGCGACGGTTCTCATTCTCGCGATCAAGACGCTTTTTGATTTTTTGTAGCTAGCGATGAAGCGGGCAGAAACGTGACCGTATCGACTGACATGCTCAATTACACACCATCCACTGTCGCCCACATTCTGACCGAGCTGCGCAAAACTATCGTCGGTCAGGACGAAGTTATTGAACAGATCGTCGTCGCCGTCTTAGCCGAAGGCCACGCGCTTCTAGAAGGCGTGCCGGGAACGGCAAAGACTCTGGCAGTAAAAACACTGTCGCAGATCCTCGGCGCACAGTTTTCGCGCATTCAGTTTACGCCGGATCTGATGCCCTCCGACATTACCGGCACGAATGTCTTCAACATGCAGTCCTCGCAGTTCTCGTTGCGGCAAGGACCGATCTTCACCGACATTCTGCTGGCTGACGAGATCAACCGGACGCCCCCGAAAACGCAGGCCGCGCTCCTCGAAGCGATGGAGGAGCGGCAGACGACGATAGACGGCGAACGTTATCCCTTATCGCCGATCTTCACCGTTTTAGCGACGGAAAATCCGATCGAATACGAGGGGACGTATCCGCTGCCCGAGGCGCAACTCGATCGTTTCCTGCTGAAGATCCTCATCGATTATCCGGGACTCGAAGACGAACAGGAGATCGTCGCGCGATGGGATGCCGGCTTTAACTCACATCGTCTCGAGCTCCTGAATCTTGTACCGTTGTCGGATCCGGGGGTAATTCAGAACTGCCGTCTCGAAGTTCGCCAGATGCGGATGGAGCCCGGAGTTCAAAAATATATTGTCGATATAGTGCGAAAGACTCGAAGCCATCCGACGATCCTCTACGGTGCGAGCCCGCGTGCATCGATCGCCTTGCTGCTTTGTTCGAAAGCGCTCGCCGCAATTCGCGGCCGCGATTTCCCGACACCCGACGACATACGCGACATCGCGATGCCTGTACTACGCCATAGACTCGCACTTCGAGCCGAAGCCGAGCTTGAAGGGGCGACAACCGACGCGGTGATCTCTGATATTTTAAAGACAGTTGAAGTGCCGAGATAGTGAATCGTGAATAGTGATTAGGGCGAAAGATTGCATCCCTCACTATTCACTATTCACTATTCACTATTCACTATGCACTCCGCCCGCATCAGCCGTCGGCTTGTTCGCGGGCGGCTTTGACGTCGCCGGCGTTGGCGTTGGCCGTGCCGGAGTTGCGGTGGGTTTCGTTACCGGAGTTGCTGCAGGTATTACACCGGTGTTCGTGTTTGCCGGTGGCAACTTCGGGGTCGGAGTCGATTTTGGAGTCGTCACCGGCACAGGACACAAGATCAATCCGCTTGGCTGCACGGAACAGCCCGGAGGAATGTCCTGCATGAACGGGCTCTGGCCCGGAGGAATATTGACCGTCTGTCCGCCCGGTCCGGTGTAGGTCTGCGGCGGAGCACCCGCAGGCGCGGCACCGGTTGCCCACGGGTTGTAACCGTCACCGCCCGGAGCCGCTCCCGGCATCGCGGAGGTCGAGTTTGAATTACCAATGATCTCCGGCATCATTCCCGGCATAGCCGCGAGATTCTGTTCCTCGGCACCGGTCGCCGGGTTGATCGGCTGAACTGGTTGGCCATTCGCGTCCGGCTGCAACGCTGTCGTCGGATTTGTCTGCTTGCTCGAGGTTGCGTAGATCAGAAAGAGCGACAGAAGCGAGATGCCGGCAAGGACGATGAAAGCGGTCTTCCAAATATTGTTTGTGTCGGCGCCAGCTGTGGCCGCAAGTGCTGGCTGGCCATCCGCGACGCGAGCGAGATCGTCCGCAAACTCACCCGCCGTTTGATATCTCAACTCCGGATCTTTCGCGAGAGCCTTCAGCAAGACGGGCTCGATCGTCGGCGGTACGTCGCTTCGGAAAGCCGACAATGGCGGTGGAGCTTCTTCGGTATGCTTCAGCATCACGTCAGAGGGTCTTTCGCCCGTAAACGGAGGCTCGCCCGCGAGCATTTCATACGCGACGATCCCGAGAGCGTAGACATCCGACCGGGCATCGGCGGTGTCCGCACCCGAGCATTGCTCCGGTGCGAGGTATGCGAAATCCGCAGCGACCGGATCGCCGTCCGTCCGGTTCGCCGACATCGGTCCGGCCGATCCTGCTCCGAAAAGTTTTACGTTTGGCCGCCCGTCTTCGTCGTTCGTGACGAGAATATTCTCCGGCGTGAGATTGCCGTGGACGAGTCCGTGCGAATGGATCGAGGCTAATCCCGCCAAGGCCTGGTTTGTTATAGCGATCGCCGCGCCCGCATCGAGCTTACCGGAATTTCGGATCACGTCTTCGAGCGTATCTCCGGTTTCGCCTTCGTAGACGGCGTAAACGATTCCGTCGGACGCGGATCCGAAATCGATGAGATTAAGAAGGTTCGGGTGACTGATCCGGGAAGGCGTCTTTGCTTCCTCAAAAAAGCGACGGACGATCTCGTCGTTGACCGCAAGGGCACGCGGAACGATCCGCAGAGTCACCCGCCTGTCCATGAACAAATGCCGGCCGCGATAAATGTCGCCGATCTCGCCACGACGGACCAGCTCACCAACCTCGTACTTTTCCGCCAGATCTTTACCTTCGAATTCTCCAGTCATTTCTTTTTAGAACGCCCCGTTCCTCTTGAGGTTGCAAAGCAAAATGCGGACGCCGGTTTATTATACTGGCGTCCGCAACCGTTTAAATTACAAGCGATCTTACTGATCGGTAACCGGCTTGACTACGACGAACGCAATGAGCAGTGCGAACAGCACGAGCGATTCGATCAGCGCGAGCGCGATGATCATAAGCGTCTGAACCGTGCTGGCAGCTCCCGGATTGCGTGCCGCGCCTTCAGCTGCACGTGAACCGACGAGTCCCTGTCCGATACCAGCCAAACCAGCCGCAAGGCCAAATCCCACACCGGCTCCGATCGCTTTAGCTGCGTTGACCGTGAACTTATTATCACCTGCAGCCGCACCGGCCTGAGCCATCGCCGGCAGAGCCGAAACAATGACCGCAAGCGTCGCAAAAAACAAATATCTCAATTTTTTCATTTCTGTGTAATCTCCTGTTTTTTCTAATCTACCGTCTGTCAGGAGGATCGCCTTCTCAAAACTTGCTTCGCAGTTATTATTTCGCCTCGCTTCCGGTATGCGCCGGATTTTATACTCCGTAGAGTCCGGGCTCCTGTAGCGTGCGGGCATAGCTTCTATAAATCGCAAGTTTTCAAATAACGAACTCCTAAGTAC
>JBDTSA010000172.1:0-5583 GCA_039931335.1 Acidobacteriota bacterium | reverse complement strand
CATGACCGCGGGGATGCAATGCCAGCATGGCATGGTTGACCCCCGCAAATCTTACCAAATAGGGCCTCGATTGTCCGCGTTTGACGACAAATGGTCCGCGAGAAGTCTCAGTGCGCGACAAACTCTCGCCGATAGGAAAATGGGGCAAATGCAGTACGACCCATATCCGCCCCAAACTCATCCAACGCGATCCCCGCAACTCGTCAGATCGCACCGGGAGAAAATCATGTCCATGAGTATCGTAGGCAGCCGACTGCGCCGTGCTGCCGCACTAACTTTGTTTTCTGTCGCTACCTTGGCGCGGCCCGCAAATCTGTCGGGCGAGACGATCCTTGAATCTATGAACCTTTTTGCTGAGCTTGTCGCGAACGAGCTTGGGAGCAAAGAGGCGTACGATGCTCTCGTCGAAAGCGAGACCAGGCGTCGCGAATCGGAGAATCGGGTCCGGGCCGTAACGGATGCGATGCCGGGACTCATCTCATATATAGATAGAGCGTATCGATATCAGTTCGTTAACCGGGCATATACAGACTGGTTCGGGTTGAGAGCGGAAGACATCGTCAATAAGACCATCGCCGAAGTATTTGGCGTGGCTGGGTTCGAGCATGTAAAACCGCACATCGACGCCGCACTCGCCGGCAGGATCGAAACCTTCGAAACCGAAGCCTTTTACGGTAACCAGGGAAATCGAACCGTTCGAGCGAGCTACACCCCCGACATCTTCGATGGCGAGGTGCGTGGAATTTTCGGGCTTGTCATCGATATATCCGAAGAGAAACTTGCTCAGGATGCGATAAAACGTAGTGAAGAACGCTATAAAGCTTTTATCAAGCACACTACCGAAGGTATTTGGCGGCTTGAGCTCGAGCGTCCTATTCCAACCGGTCTTTCGACCGAAGACCAAGTTCAGCTCGCATACAGTTATGGGTACTTAGCCGAATGCAATGACGCGATGGCAAAGCAATACGGCTATTCGTCTGCGGCTGAGATCATTGGCGCCCCGCTCTCCGACCTGCTTGTCGCGGACGACCCGACAAATGTCGAGTTTCTGAAAGCGTTTATCGAGTCGGACTATCACTTGTCCGAAGCCGAGTCCCACGAGAAAGACGCAGATGGAAATGATCGCTACTTTCTCAATAATTTTGTCGGGATAGTTGAGAACGGGCTCTTGATGCGAGCGTGGGGAACGCAGCGTGAGGTTACCGAGACGAAGCTCGCCGGTGACGCGACCGCAAGACTCGCCGCGATCGTCGTTTCGTCGGAAGACGCGATCATTAGCAAGGACCTGATGGGCAACATCACGAGCTGGAATGTCGGCGCGACGAAGATGTTCGGATATAAGGCCGAGGAGGTTGTCGGCAAGCCGATCTCCATACTTTTACCACCCGACCGATCGAACGAAACCGCTGACATTCTTCGAAGGATCCGTCGCGAGGAAACCGTCGAACACCTCGAAACCGTTCGACGTCGCCGCGACGGTTCCGACATCATGGTCTCGCTGACCGTATCGCCGATCCGGAACGCCGAAGGAAATGTAATTGGCGCGTCGAAGATCGTCCGCGACATCACCGACCGCAAGCGGATCGAGGAAACGATCCATCATAACCAGGCGATGCTCACGCTTGCCATGCAAAGCAGCCGGATGGGCGTCTGGGAACTCGACCTCGCGACCAATACCGTTTCGTGGAGCGAAGAACTGGAGGCGATCTTCGGACTCGAGATAGGAAGCTTTGGCGGTACGGAAGAGCACTTCTTCGCTTTGATCCACGAGGATGATCGCGAGACGGCGTGGGGTGAAGTGAGATCTGCCATCGGCCAACATCGAGACTACAGTATTGAATTTAGATTTTTTCATGCCGACGGCAGCACTCGTTGGATGGAGGGCCGCGGCGAAGCCGTCTACTCCCAGAAGGGCGAACCGGTACGTCTCTATGGCGTCGGCATCGACATCACCGAGCGGAAAGAGTCCGAGAAGGCGCTTCGCGAAAGCGAACAGCGCTTCTCGCGTTTCATGCAGCACCTGCCGGGACTTGCATGGATCAAAGATCTCGAGGGCCGGTACGTTTATGCAAACGAATCGGCGGAGAAATCGTTCGGCGTATCGGGTCCGAAGCTCTATGGAAAAACGGACGACGAGATCTTCTCGTCGGAAACAGCTCTGCAATTTCGTGAGCACGATCAGAAAGCACTGGAAAGCAGTTCTGGTATCCAATTGGCAGGGTCACTCGTCGAAGGTGACGGAGTGCTGCATCATACGATCGTAGCCAAGTTTCCGATAATCGGGTCAGATGGAAAGCCGGCGCTGATCGGCGGAATGGCGATCGACGTTACCGACCAGAAGCAGGCCGAGGCGGCCCTTCGCCAGCGGATGGATTTCGACGAGGCCGTGATGCGGCATATGGGCGAAGGCCTCTATACCGTAGATGCGGGCGGGCTCGTCACGTCAATGAATCCGGCGGCGGAAAAACTTTTCGGCTGGACGTTCGAAGAGGTTCGCGGGCAAAGTATGCACAGCCTGACGCATTACAAGCACCGCGATGGCACTGCGTTTCCGGCCGAGGATTGCGCGGGCCTGAGGGTCGCGCGCGAAGGGCAGTCCCTGGTCGATCACGAAGACGTTTTCATTCGTCGTGACGGAATTTTCTTCGACGTCCTTTATAGCGCGTCGCCACTGCGAGAGAACGACGAGATCATCGGGCTTGTCGTCGTCTTCACTGACATAACCGAGCGCAAACTGGGGGAACAAAGGCTCGTCCTCCAGGAAGAGATCAGCGAGCTTATACAGACGGTTCCTGCTGTGGAAAAACTGCTGTACGGTGTTGCCGTGTCGGTCGGCAATCTCATGCATGCGAAGCGGGCGCTTTTCAACGAGATCGACCTCGACCAGGATCTCGAGAAAGTACATCGCGACTATTGTGCGGAAGGTGTTGCCTCGGTCGCCGGGACGCATGCTGTGTCGGCTTACAGCCCGGTAACATCCAGCGAGATGAAAGCCGGTAAGACGGTTGTTAATCGCGATTCGAAAACAGACGAACGAACGGCGGCTCACTATGAGAGATCGTATGCGCCCAACGACGAACGCTCCTACATTGCAATACCTTTGCTGCGGAACGGCGTTTGGGTAGCGTCGCTTTCGATAAGCGACGATGAGCCGCGCAATTGGCTGAAGGAAGATGTCGGGATGCTCGAGACGATCGCCGAGCGCACATGGTCGGCGGTCGAAAAGATGCGCATCGACACCGAGCTTCGCGAAAGTCAGGAGCGGTTCGCAAAAGCCTTCAACTCGGGGCCGCTTGTTTTTACGTTGTCATCGCTAAAAGATGGCAGGCTGATCGAGGTCAACGATACATTCGTTCGGGTAACGGGTTACGCCCGCGAGGAAGCCCTCGGCAAAACATCGGTCGAGCTGGGTCTTTGGAAAAATACGGCAGATCGCGATGTGGAAATGGACTTCGTGAGGACCGTCGGACGTGTCCGAGATATCGAATACAGTTTCTATACACGCGACGGCAGCGAAATAGTCGGGTTGCTTTCGGCGGAGCGTTTGGAGATCGGCGGCGAGCCTTTCGCACTTACCGTAATTCAGGATATTACCGATCGAAAGCGCTCACAGGAGGCGCTGCTAAAAGCTGAGCGTCAGGCGGCGGAAGAGTATCAGGCGCTGCTCGGTCGAATCGTTCCGCTCGCCGCGACTCTCGGCCGTGCGCGAGATCTTACTTCTATCTATCGAGCCGTTCGTGAGTTTTTATGTGCTTCGATGACATGCTCGAACTTTTTCGTTTCCTTCTTTGAATCGGAAAGCAGCTTGCGTCACGCGGCATATGTCTGGGGTGAAGGCGAAGAGGTCGACACTTCCGAGTTTCCGCCCATGCCTTTGTCACCGGAAGGCGGCGGAGCGAACTCACGAGCAGTCTTCGAGAAACGCACTATCATCACGAACAACTATTGGGAGGAGGTGAAAAATCGTCCGCACGTCATCGTCCGCGAGAATGGCATCGACCCGAAATCTTCGCTCATCGTGCCGATGATCATCAAGAACAAAGTGCTCGGTACGCTCGAGGTCCAGGCATACGAAAATGAGGCGTTCAACGAGGAACACGCCGTCGCGGTCGAGATGGCGGCGAACCTTGCGGCTGTCGCGATCGAGAATGTCCGGCTGATCGATACCGAGGCCGCGGCACGTGAGGCGGCGGAATCGGCGAACCGAGCCAAGGACGAATTCTTGTCGGTACTTTCGCACGAACTGCGAACACCGCTCAACGCGATGCTCGGGTGGGTGCGAATGCTTAAGGCCGGCGTGCTCGACGCGGAAAACTCCGAACGTGCACTCGAGGTCATCGAGCGAAACACGCGCCTTCAAAGCAGCCTCATCGAAGATCTACTGGACGTGTCACGAATTATCTCGGGCAAGATGCGTATCGAGACTGAGCTCGTCGATCTCATCTCGGTGGTCAAAACAGCGTCCGAGACGATTCGTCCACTCACCGATGCGAAAGACGTAAACTACAGCTTCGTGCATGACGAGGAATCTGTCTTCCTGACCGCCGACTCGGTGCGTTTGCACCAGGTCGTCTCGAATCTTCTGCAGAATGCGATCAAGTTTACGCCGGCCGGCGGCAGTATTAATATTTCGCTTGAGCGAAATGAGGCGAATGCGGTCCTTCGAATCACGGACACCGGCGTCGGTATCGACAAAGATCTGCTGCCGCATATTTTCGATCGCTTCCGACAGGCCGATGCCTCCGCACGTCGAAACTTCACAGGCCTCGGACTCGGGCTGACGATCGTCCGCAATATCGTCGAGCTGCATGGCGGAATAATCGATGTCGAGAGTGACGGAAAGGATATGGGCTCGACCTTTACACTGACACTGCCGCTGGCGTCGGACTTCTATAGCAATTTAAATTCGACCGAACAGGCGGAGAAGCCCTCGTCAGGAGCCCTTGCCGGAAAGTCCATCTTGCTTGTTGATGACGACAGCGAGAATTTGCTTCCGCTCAAGATCTTTCTCGAAAACGAGAAGGCGGACGTCACACCCGCGGCCAGCGCGCGCGAAGCTCTCAAGTATTTAGCCGAACGCGATTTCCATCTGATGATCACCGATATCGGCATGCCGGAGATCGATGGCTATGAACTCGTATCACGCCTTCGCTCGGATGCGGGTGCGCGAAACGCGGAGCTCAACGCGATCGCGCTGACAGCCTATGCGTCCGTCGATGACCGTGAACGCGCGCTCGGCTCCGGATTCCAGGCACATCTCGCCAAACCTGTGAACTTCGACGAGCTGCTCAGCACGATCGAAAAGATCTCGCGCAATGGCGGATAGTCCGCTAGTTCCACACCGGAGGCGCGACAGAATATAGATCTATTTAGCATCCGTGTCAGCCTCGAGCATAAGGCGAGCAACGTAGAAGATGTAGTGAAATCCGGAAGCAAACGCGAGGAGGACGACGATGAAGTAGGTGGTCGGTAAATAGAATCCGTAGCCGGTTACGGCGGCGAGCAGGATCATCCCGACCGCGATGACCTGGACTAGCGTGCTGAGTTTTCCGAGCCACGACGGTTTGAATCCGCGAAAGCCGG
>JBDTSA010000171.1:0-5587 GCA_039931335.1 Acidobacteriota bacterium | reverse complement strand
CGAGCAATGTGAACGTGCCCACGATGTTGGTCTCGATGAACGCTGCCGGCCCTGTAATCGATCGGTCTACATGAGATTCCGCCGCAAAGTGCACAACTGTGTCAATCTCGTCCTCGGCGATAACCTGAAACGCGAGGGCCTGTAATGCATCGCCCGCAAGAATCGCCGTCGCTTCGCCAAATTTTTTGTGACATGTCTCGCGGCCCCGCCTGAGGTCGTCATCGTCCATCGAAGGCAGGTCGTCATGAATAAGCGAGTACGTATGAAGCATCTCGACCGCGGACGCAGTGCGAACAAGCTTAGTATCCGGCGCACCGAAGGCGCGGCCGACCGCGAAGACGAGTGCAGGACGAAAATGTTTTCCACCGGCGAAAAGGCTCCAGCGGATCGCGTCACGCAGGCTCTGCGGCTGACCGCCGGCTGCCGGTATCAGCCAGTCGAGTTCGGCGTCCACCAGCGCTGTCACCTCGGCAAAGAAATCGTCTAGTTCGGGCATTTTCAGAAGGATAAAGTATTAGGGACAAGGGATAAAGCAAGGGTCGCACGTTTCCGACTTTATCCTTCCCTCGTTATCCTTTATCCTTCAAAACAGTATGCCCGTCACCCCGGACGATTTTCGAGCTGCCCTCTCAAGATTTCCAAGCGGCATTACCGTAGTCACGTCTCGGACGGCGACCGGAGATCTGCACGGCATCACTGTATCCGCATTCTCATCGGTATCACTGAACCCGCCCCTGGTCCTTGTGTGCATCGAGAAGACAACGGGCAGCCATATGGCGATAAGCGATACGGGTTTATTCGTCGTAAATATTTTGGCGGCAGGACAGGACGAGATGTCGGAGCGGTTCTCGCTTCCGGTATCCGACAAGTTTGAAGGCGTAAGCTATCGCCCCGGCGTCGGAGGTATACCAGTTTTAGATACCGCTCTGGTAAATCTCGAATGCCGAATCGAGAATAGTTTTGACGGCGGTGATCATTCGATCTTTGTCGCTGCAGTCGAGGCAGTCTCTATCAGAGACGGCAAGCCCCTTGTCTACTTTCACGGGAATTATCGCGACCTTCTCGATTCCTAATCGACACTCGACCGCAGAATCTCCTCAAGATCGCTCTCATCCAGTTGATAAACTTCACTGCAGAATCCGCAGGACATGACTGCGCCCTTGTCGTCCGCGAGCATCGATTCAACCTCAGTCGGGCCAAGCGCGGCGATCAATGTTCGGGCACGATCCATCGAGCAATTGCATCGAAATTCGACTTCGCTTTCTTCGAGGATCTCGAAATCAATATCACCCAGTACCAGCCGTACGAGATCCTCAGGTGTTGCGTCCTTATCGATCACCGAGGTCAGGTGCGGAGCATGCGCGATCGTATCTTCGATCATCGTAATTATGTGCTCGTTCGCACCCGGCATCATTTGCACGAGTACGCCCCCGGCCGATCTCACGAAAGGTTCCGCATTCTGAAGCAGCACTCCGAGCATCACGGCCGAAGGAATCTGTTCAGATTTCGCGAGGTAATAAGCAAAGTCCTCGGCGATCTCACCCGAGACGATCGGGACCGAACCGACATATGGGTCGCGATGCAGCCCGATATCAAAACCAGATTCACGAATCACGTAAAAGGTTCCTTCGCCGACCACTCCTCGCACATCGAACTTTCCGTCATCTCGCCCCGGCAGCTCGGCGTCCGTATTTTTCACGTATCCGCGAACGCCTCCGTCCCGCGTCGCTTCGGCGATAATGCCGCCGATCGGCCCGTCGCACTCGATGCGGGTCGACAGACGATCAAAATCCTTTAGAGTGGCGGCCATCAGCAAGGTTCCCGTTAGAACACGGCCGAGCGCCGCGGATGCTGTCGGTGAAGTTTGATGTCGCCTGATCGCCTCGGCGACGACGTCAGTCGTGATAGCGGAGAGTATCCGAATGGTTCCGTCGGCCACGGTGCCGTGAATTAGCTTGTCCATTAAAGAGAGTTTCAAAAAACGAGTCCCGCAAAGTCAAATGCACCCACGATCGGGCCTTCGGCAATCTCAGCCTATATGGCTGCTGCCCTCCGACGAGGCACAATATACTGTGTAAAATTTTTGTTGACATTGGCGCAGGTTGCCATTTACTATTGCCTCACTTGGAGACCAAATCTCTCAACGTTCTTAGCCCTATATCAACGCAATCCAGAAAACCTAAAGCTTCGAGATCGGCAGTCGAGATGTTAAAATAACATTACGAAAAAATTCGTGTCAGGCGACACAAAGGAGAGGCGAATGAGCACAGTTTTCGAACCTTCAAGAACGGGTAGTTTTGTCGCAAAAGGCGAGGGAAATGGTACCGGAACTGCAGTCGGGCGCGAGATCAAGCCGCTCGGAGTCAATGCACAAAAAGTCGTCGCGAAACGCTACTCGCTGAAGGACGAGAACGGCGAAGCTCTCGAAACCTGGGCCGACATCGTCCGTCGTGTCGTCGGGCACGTGTCGCGAGCCGAGACCGATCCGCAAAACCAGGCCGCCTTCTATAACGACATGACGACGGTGATGCTCGCCCGCGAGTTTATTCCGAATACTCCGTGCCTCGTCAACGCCGGCAAACCGAAAGGACAACTCGCCGCATGTTTCGTACTGAATGTCCCCGACTCGATCGAAGGCATCATGGAGCACGCGCAGAATGTCGCGATCATCCACCAGACAGGCGGCGGAACGGGAATGACTTACGAGTTTCTTCGCCCGGCGGGCTCAATGGTCAACTCGACTCGTGGTGTCGCGTCGGGTCCCGTGAGTTTCATGAACATCGTCAACCAGACGACCGAGGTCGTAAAACAGGGTGGTGTGCGTCGCGGAGCCAACATGGGCATTCTGGCGATCACTCATCCCGACATTTTGCGATTCATACACGCAAAGAACGATCAGACGAGTCTCACAAATTTCAACATCTCGGTCACCGTCACCGATCTGTTCATGGACGCGGTCGATAGCGGCACGTGGTTCCAAACTGAATTTAATGACGAACCCTGGATGCAGCCCGTCTTTGACGCCGTCACCGGAACCGATTATGTCGTCTATCGACGGCCGGACGGATCGACTGCGACGTTTGCGGATAAACTCGCATTCGAAACTGCCGATCTTTCCGACTGCACTATCGAAGAGCCGCCGATGGCAGGCATGGTCTACGCACCGGACATCTGGAATCGAATTATTGCATCCGCACACAAATACGCCGAGCCGGGCATCATCTTCATCGACGAGGTGAATCGTCACAATCACATGATGTCCTCGATGGGCCCAATCTACGCCTGCAACCCATGCGGTGAGCAGCAGCTTCACTTCAACAACTCGTGCAACCTCGGCTCGATCGATGTCGCAAAATTTTACAAGGAAGTTGGAGACGGTGACGATCCTGATTCGTGCGTAGAGTGGGAGCGGCTTGCAGCAGTCACGCACGTCTGCACGCAGTTCCTTGACAACGTCATCGACGCCGGCCACTTCCCGCTTCCGCAGATCGACGACGTCGTCAAACGAACACGCCCGGTCGGACTCGGTATCATGGGATTTGCCGATCTATGTCTGAGCTTGGGTATTACGTATGGCGAGGACGATTCGCTGGAGCTGATGGAAAAGGTGATGGGATTTATCCGGCGTGAATCGTGGCTTGCGTCGTTGCGTCTCGGCGCCGAAAAAGGAGTTTTTCCTGAGCTCGAGAAGAATCGCGATTCGTACGCAAAGTTTCTATACGACGAAGTTGGAATTCCTCGTGACATTCCGCTCACGCCGCGCAACTACGAAGTGACGACGATCGCCCCGACCGGCACGATATCGCTGGTTGCCGAAACATCGTCGGGTATTGAACCGAACTTCTCGTGGGCATATGTCCGTCAGGACACACTCGGAACGCGGACGTACGTTCACACGCGGGCGGCTCAGGTTCTTGGACTCGAGGTCGATCAAACCGACGAAGATTCGATCAAGTCGGCGGCCGAGTACGTTGTCGAACGCGAAAATAAGTTGCCCGAGCATTTCATCTCGGCGATGAAGATCAAATCGATCGAGCACGTCCACGTTCTTGCCGCGGCGCAGAAGCACACGGACAATTCGATCTCGAAAACCTGTAACGGAGCTCGCGACGACACGGTCGAGTCGGTTGACGAGCTTTACCATCTTGCACGCAAGCTCGGCTGCAAAGCCGTCAGCTACTATCGCGATGGCAGCCGCGAGAATCAGGTTTTGAGTACGATGCCTTCTCGCGAAACTGACACTCGGCTACAGGAAGGCACGGCGATAGTTGACGACAAGTTCTCCGCGTCCCCGCGTCTCGACGTCACCGAGTCACAAAGAGTTGAGCGTCCGCGCGAGCTGCAGGGTTCAACTTGGCGGATCCCGTTTGAGAATCAGAACCTCTATGTCACGGTAAATCACGACGGCCATCGAATTCTCGAAGTATTTGTTGCAGGGCCGATCAGCGCCGGCGTCGGACTTCTGGCGTCGAAGATGCTCCGTGGTGGATTCGCAGTCGCGGAGGTCGTCCGCAGTCTGAACAAAGTCACCGGGACGCACGCCGTATGGTTCAACGAGCGGCTGCTGACATCGCCTGAACAGGCCGTCGCCGAATGTCTTCTGCTGATCGATCGCCGGCTAAAGAACTTGCCACCGAGCGAACGGCAGATCGCGAAAGGCTCGGCGCCCGATCTTGTTCAGTCCGGCATGTCGAACCTGATCGGCGAATGTCCGGAATGCCGTGGCCAGCTCGAACACGCGTCGGGTTGCGACTTCTGCCGCGACTGCGGCTATTCGAAATGTAAGTAGCTCTAGCGATTGACGGGCATGTCCAACAGCCGGCGTGCCTTCAATTGCGGATTCAGTGCGATTGCCCTCGCAAAATTCTTCTCGGCCAAGCCGGCCATCCCGATGTTCTGAAGTCGTTGGCCGATCATCCATAAGAAATATGCATCTTCAGCCGAGTTCTGACCGCCGAGCGATTCATATTGCATGGAATTACCTGCATCCCCTGCAGCGGCAAGAGCACCGGCAAGAAAATAGTTTGCGAGCACGATCTTCGAATTCTTCTCAGATGCTGATCTCCACGTATCGACCGCCTCAGCCCGTTGACCCAGCCGCCACAAGGCTTCTCCCTTTTCTTCTAGAGCAGATGTCATCGAAGGCTGGCCGTCAACCGCACGATCAAGATCGTCGAGAGCTTCGTTCGGCCTACCCAACCGATTCAAGATGGCCCCGCGGTAGTAGAGGCTCAGGGCCTTTGATTCACCGGACTGCAGGACCGACGCTTCCTGCAAAAGATCGATCGTTCGATTTGCATCACCTGACAGATACTCAAGCCAGGCCCATTTCGATGTCGCCTGAACATTTGTCAGCAACCCGATATTGTCTGCACGTCGAAAGGCGTCGCGGCCCCGAACAATGCCCTGCTGATCCGCTGCCGACAGCCACGACCTCGGATCTGTTTGGGCGAGAGCCAACTCGTCCGGCACACGGATCGATTCGAAAGCCCGAGCTCCGGCTGATTCGAGATACCTTACCGCCCCGCTATGAGCATTGAAGCCAAGCCACAGAATTGCGAACCCCGCGAATATCCATCCATAGCGG
>JBDTSA010000170.1:0-5621 GCA_039931335.1 Acidobacteriota bacterium | reverse complement strand
CCTTGCCGTCGGGCTGAAGTATCGCCCTGTGCGCGCCGCCCGTGCCGGGTGCGACATTCACTGCGACGTTTCCTCCGGCACCAAATGACGTATCGAGACCACCGCCCGTGGTCAGACGAACGAGAATGTATTGGCCGCCGCTGACACCAACGCCGATGATCTTGCCATCGCCCTGGATCAATACCGAGTTGATGATGTCCGAGTTCATCGTCCGAATGTCGTATGTGACTTTTCCATCGCTATCAAACGACGAATCCGGTGTTCCGTTAGAGGTGTATCGGACGAAGGCGGCCTCGTCGAACGATCCGCTGTTGGCAATACCCGCCGCGACTATCTTTCCGTCGGGCTGAATCGCGATGGAGTTGGCGCTGTCGTTTTGTGTACCGACCGGGGTTAACACGCCGCCTCCAGTACCGAACGTCGAGTCTATGGCGCCTGCGGAGGTCATCCGCACAAGCAGAAAGTCACCGCCGCTCTGCCCAGCCGAACGTCCCGCCATTATCAAACTTCCATCCGATTGACGTGCGATCGCGAATGATTCGTCCTCGTTGCCATTATTGATGTCGATGAAAATTCGTCCCGCCGGTCCCACGAAGGTGGTGTCGAGTACGCCGCTCGTCGTCAGCCGGGCTATTGCGATGTCCTTGTTCGGATTGACTCGCACGGAGCCGGTAATGACGACCTTGTCATCGGGCTGGATGATCATGTCGTTGGCGAAATCCTCGCCGCTGAAATTGATCTTCGCTTTGCCGTTCGGGCTGTTGTAAGACGTGTCGAGCGTTCCGTTGGTGTTGATGCGGATGACGCCCCAGTCCCATCCCGTCGCCCCCGACTGCGCGCTGCCGGCGACGACGATCTTTCCATCGGACTGGATGACGACCGACGTTGCCATCTCATTCGCTGCCGCATCGAATGGAATTCCAACAATCCCATTAGTACCGAAACCTGAGTCGGGAGATCCATTAGCGATCAGCCTGACAACCGCAAAGTCCTGTGTGTTGTCAGGGCCGAGCGTGCTGCCGACAAGAACTAACTTTCCGTCGGACTGAACCGCGACATCTTCGGCCGGCATAAAATTAGCCGGTAGTGCATAGACTTTTCCGCCGGTACCAAAGCTTGGATCGAAGTCTCCGGGGTTACCCGCAAACACGTTGAGCACGCATAGGAGAAGGATCGATACGATTGTTATCGAGATACAAGTTGCTTTCATAATGACAGCCAGCCGGTTGAGGACCCGGCCCCTAATAGAGTTCGTTCAGAAGCGTTACAGAGGTTAGCGCAAAGTGCGCAAAAAGCCATGAAAAGATTTGTAAGCACGGAGCCGGTCGGATGGGTGGCCGATTCTTGCAAAACAGACGTGCCTCATCGTTAGGCTCCCGCCGGTGCGATCTGCTCGGATACTTCGGGCTCGCTGGCTGGCGAGATCTCATCCGAGTCGGAGATGAGAGACTGCTCGACGATCTGCTTTTGTTCGAGTTCGTGGATTGCATACGAGCCGGTTGCCGGTGAGGCCGAAGCCGCCCGCCCGACGTGCCGGAGCGTGGATCCCGCCGGGATGATCTCTCTCAATCTCGGCTCGACGAAAGTCCAACCACCCATATTCTGCGGTTCCTCTTGCGTCCAGAAAACCTGATTTGCATTCGGATATGACGCGAAGATTTTCTTTAAGCGCGAGGCCGGAAACGGATAGAACTGTTCCAGCCGAATGAGCGCTACGCGGTCGTCTCGAGCATCTTCACGTCCGGCTTCGAGGTCGTAGAATACTTTCCCGCTACACAAGACGACACGCTTGACGGCCGCCTTGTCGGTGATCGCCGTATCGTCGATCGCCGGCTGAAATCCGCCGTTCGTTAGCTCCGCCATTTTGGACGCGGCCGCCGGCAGACGGAGAAGGCTCTTTGGCGTCATGACGATCAGCGGCCGGACGATCTCCTGTTTGACCTGTCGGCGCAGCAAGTGGAAATACTGTGCGGGCGTCGTCGGATAACAAACCTGCAGATTGTTCTCGGCACAAAGCTGTAGAAATCGTTCGAGCCGTGCCGAAGAATGCTCCGGACCCTGGCCTTCGTAACCGTGTGGCAGCAGGAGGACCAGACGGCAGCGTTCCTGCCATTTGTCTTCGGACGCGGCAATATATTGATCGATGATGACCTGCGCACCGTTGGCAAAATCGCCGAACTGAGCCTCCCAGGCGACAAGCTCATCGCGGTGATTACTCACCGCATAACCGTATTCGAAACCGAGCACACCGGACTCCGACAAGCTGCTGTCGAAGACGTAGAATCTTGCGTTCCGGTTAGTGTCGCTCTTCAATTCGCTGAGCGGCGTCCAGCGCTCGCCCGTTAGCGTGTCGTACATTGAGGCGTGCCGCTGTGAGAATGTACCGCGGCCGGAATCCTGACCGCTCAAGCGGACGGGATAGCCCTCGACCACCATCGAACCCATCGACATTGCTTCGGCAAAACCCCAGTCCATCGGAACTTCGTCTGCGGCCATCTTTGCCCTGCGTGCCAACTGTCCGACCATTTTCGGATTGATGTGGAAGCTGTCGGGAACGATCGAGATCTTCTCCGCAACCTGATACAGAACTTCCGTCGAAGCGCCCGTTTCAACGATCACCGATCCATCCTCGTCCACGGCGGGTGCCGGCAGCGCAGTTTTCTTCGGCTTGACCTCGGTCGCGATCTGCTTCGCACGAGCGAGGATACCTTCGTACTTTGCAACGACCGAATCCGTCATCCGTTTTAGATCGTCTTCGGTGATCACGCCTTCGCGGATGAGATGCTCGGCATACAGATGCCGAACTCCCGGGTGAGCTTTCACACGGGCATACATCAGCGGTTGAGTGTAGCTCGGCTCGTCACCCTCGTTATGACCGAGCCGTCGAAATCCGACGAGATCTAAAACGACGTCCTTATTAAATTGCCGACGGTAATCGAGCGCGATTTGCATAACGCGGAACGCGGCTTCGGGAGAATCTCCGTTGATATGGAAGATCGGTGTCTGGGTGATCTGAGCGGCGTCGGTCGAGTAGATCGAACTGCGTGCGTTCTCAACGCCAGTGGTAAATCCGATCTGGTTGTTGATGACGATATGGATCGTTCCCCCGGTCCGATAACCCGGAAGATTCGCGAGCTGCAGCGTTTCCATGACGATGCCCTGTCCGGAAAATGCCGCATCGCCGTGGAGCAGCACCGGCAGAACTTTTAGGTAAGCTTCTTCGCGAGTGTGCTCTTCGCCATTTCGAAAATCGTCTTGGCGCGCACGGGCCATCCCTTCAACGACCGGGTTAACAAATTCGAGGTGGCTCGGATTACACGAAAGCTGGATCTTGAGATTTCGTCCGCTCTTTGCCGTCTTGTTTCCGACAGCGCCCTGGTGATATTTCACGTCGCCTTCGTCGGCGGGGAAGTCGGGATGCGACGTGCCTTCAAAAACCGTAAAGATGCGTTCCGCCATGTCACCGGTCGTCGCATCGCCAATAACATTCGAAAGTACATTCAGACGACCGCGGTGGGACATGCCCATGTAGATCTCGTCGACCCCGCGTTCAGACGCGCCTTCGACGAGTTGATCGAGCATCGGGATGACCGTCTCACAGCCTTCGAGCGAGAACCGTTTCTGGCCGAGATATTTTTTGTGCAGAAATTGTTCGAACTGCTCTGCCTCGATCAATTTCTGAAGCAGCTCTTTGCGCAATTCCGCATCGAGCGGCACGGTGTCGACAAAATGTTCGCGTACGCGGGTGCGGATCCACTCTTTTTCTTCCTTACTTTGAATGTGACGGTATTCGATACCGACCTTACCGCAGTAGGCCTTCTGCAGAATGTTCAGAATGCGTCGAAGTGTTGCGGTTTTTTCACCATGCAAACCGCCGGTGATAAATTCGCGATCGAGATCCCAGATCGTCAGGCCAAAATTCTCAAGTTCAAGCTCGGCCGCGTTCTGCGACGTCATGTTCAACGGATCGATATCCGCAAGCAGATGGCCGCGAATTCGATATGCGTTTATGAGCTGAAGTACGTTCGCCTGTTTCTCGGCCTGCTCGCTAAATCGGTCACCGCCGAGCAGACTCGGGTTGTAATCTTCCGCCCAACGAAGCGGCGGATAATTTATCCCGAGATCCAAAAATATCTGATTGTAGAAATCGTGTTGCCCGATCAGCAGTTCGTGAATTCGAGCAAGGAACAAACCGCTTTCGGCTCCCTGGATCACACGATGATCGTAGGTGCTGGTGATCGTGATGGTCTTACTAATACCGAGCTGACTGAGCGCCCCGGCGGTCATCGCCTGATACTCGGCAGGATATTCGATCGCACCCGTCGCGATGATCGCGCTTTGACCGGACATTAGCCGCGGATTCGATGCGACAGTTCCGATCGTGCCCGGATTCGTCAGTGAGATCGTCGTGCCTTGGAAGTCGGCGATCTCGAGCTTGCCGTCTCGAGCCTTCTTAACCTGCTCGTTGTAGCCGCCGAAGAAGCCGGCGAAATCCAACTTTTCGCAGCCCTTGATATTCGGAACGAGAAGGCTTCGTGAGCCGTCTTTCTTTTCGACATCGATCGCGATCCCGAGATTGATACCGTGGTTCACGATCCTCGACGGAGCTCCGTTCACCACGCCGAAGCCATTGTTCATCGCCGGATAATCTTTCGCCGCCCGGACGATCGCCCAGCCGATGAGATGCGTGAATGAAACTTTCCCGCGTCCGGCCGCCTGCAGATGTTCGTTTATGATCCGGCGATTTTCTTCGAGAAGTTTGACCGGAATATTTCGAAAGCTAGTGGCAGTCGGAACAGTGAGGCTCTGCTCCATGTTCTCGACGATCTTCTTCGAGGCTCCGGTAAGGGGTTTCGCTTCAGCGTTGGCCAGGACTGTCGTTGGCGGCTTCGGTTGAGGAGCCAGTACTTCTGGTGCCGCCGGTGCGGTTGGTTGCGCTGCTTTAGGTTTAGCCTCGACCTCAGGACTGCCGGCGCTTAGAAGTTCACCGAAATAAGCCTGCCACGACTCATCGACCGACATTGGATCGGCCTGAAAACGGACGAGCAATCCCTCGACGTAGCTCGCATTGGCTCCGAAATTATCTGCAATAAAGGCCGATATGTTTTTAGTATTCTCGCTCACTTTGTGTATTAAAACCTCTTTCAGCTATAGCGGTGCAAGGCCCTATTTTAGCGTAAAGAGATGGAAATACGTAGCGTGAGCATTCATCCGATAGCGGGTCGTGAGAATTCTCGGAGGGGACATGTTTTAGCGTAGCCACGTCCTTCAGGACGTGGGAAGGTTTGGCCGAATTCTAATGGCGTTTCAACGTCCTTTCAAGTGGTAAGCCCGTTGGAACGGGCTCGGAACGGGGTGCTCAAATTCCACGCCGTGAACGGCGTGGCTACTCTAAAACATTAACGTCGGTTAGGATCCGATCGTTCTTAAGAACCAGTCCGGGCCTGGCTAAGCGGATGCGTTTGATTTGCTGTCGGCCTTCGGAGCTTCTGGATTAGAAGCCTTCTCGAGGTCAAGCTTGATCGCATCGAGGATGCCGTTGATGAACTGTGTCGCTTCGAAAGTCGAGAATAGGCGGGCGATCTCGCTTCCTTCACGAGACCTTCGATCGTCTCGGCTTC
>JBDTSA010000169.1:0-5630 GCA_039931335.1 Acidobacteriota bacterium | reverse complement strand
GTGGATCGCTGCTCAAAGGGGATACGCTCGAGGTCGGCGAAAAAGTCTCAACTTCGGCGAACGGCAAAGCCGAAATCCTGCTCAACCCGGGATCGTTTCTCAGGCTCGGAGGCGACTCGACGTTCCAATTCAAGACGACGTCACTAGATAAGTTGGAAATAAAACTAGACGGCGGAAGCGCGATCCTCGAGGTATTTGCCGCGGACGAGTTCAAGGTCAGTGTCGCGACTCCGGCGATTGCTTATTCTTTAACTAAGAGCGGCGTCTACCGAATTGATTTGGCGAGCACTTCCGTGTCGACCCTCAAAGTGTGGAAAGGCGCGGCGAAGGTCGGCGTCGACTACGAGGTTGAGCCGGGCCGTGCGGCAACGGCGACGAATTCGAATACCGTTTCGGTCGCAAAGTTTGATCGTGACAAAAAAGATGCTCTCGATGTCTGGAGTAAGGCCCGTTCGAAAGAACTCGCTCGGGTGACCGTTAAACTTCGTCGGGAAGATTTGCGAACGTCTTTGATGCAAGGGTTCCTTGGCGGTCGGTGGAGCTTTCAGAATTCCTTCGGTCTCTGGATCTATAATCCGCTTTTCGGCGGCTATTGTTTCCTGCCGTTCGGTTACGGATGGAACTCGCCCTACGGATTTGGATACGGTAGCGGTATGTCCTGGTGGTGGGATTCTCCGTGGGGCTTCCCGATGAATATGCCGCCAACAAATCCGAGTGGTGGCGGGCCGACTGCACCGGCGCCTACCCCGTTGAGAACAGATCGTTCGGCTGTTCCTCCTTTTGTTCGCATGGAGCAGATGGGCGGCGGCGGTATCCGTGGTGGATCGCTTGACAGAGGTGGAAGCTCAAACGATTCAGGATCGACCTACACTCCTTCTTCATCCTCGTCGTCTTCGTCATCGTCCTCTTCATCCTCATCGTCGTCTTCCTCAGGGTCGTCGAAGCCTGCGAAGGACCCGACTGGTTCGAAGCCCTAAATGAGCTCAGATTATGGTAAGCCCGGCCCATTGATCGCTAGTAGATCAGTGGGCCGATCTTATTTTAGAAAGAAGCTTGTCGTCGGGTCGATGACCGGATTCGCGGTGTTGATATAAGGTTCGAGTATCAACAGGATAGATTGTGTTGCATTGAAGACGGTGTGCAGCACGATACATGGGAGAAGATTGCCCGTGCTCGAGCGGACGAGCGTCAAAATAAGACTTAAAAGGAGAAGTAGAAATATCGTCGAATAACTCGGGTAGTATTGCGGGACGTGAACGAGGGCGAAGAGCAGAGTCACGGCGGCAACCGCGACAGCGACGCCGAGTGTTCTGCGAAAGGCCGAGTACAGTATTCCGCGGTAGATTACTTCTTCAACTATCGGAGCGGTGAACGTCGCCATAAACGCCACCAGATAGACCGCCCACCGCGAGCTCTTCAAGATCCGCGTCAAATCGTTTTCCTGTTCGGGAAAATAGTTTCCGACGACGATCGCGACGGCGAAGAACACGACGAGGATGCCAAGGTAATGACGCCAGGTCATTCCGCCGGATTGCCATCCAAGCGTTTCCTTAAATGAGAATCGATTTAGTTTAGTGACGACGGCCCAAGCTAAGACGAGCGTGAGCAAGTGAGCCGGAATCACCGCCGCGATCTGGAGGAGTATTGCGGTTGGATCCTTCTGCAGGAGTTCGCTGAGGGCCTGGTTATCACCCAGTGAGGAGCGTTGCGAAAAGACGTAAGGCAGTAAGAATAATGACGGCACGATGACGATCGCGGCAACACTTGCGATCCAGACGATGACGGCGACAATGCTATTCCAGGGCGGATCGTTTGGAGTCGGATGAACGACGGGGATCTCTACCGGTTCAAATTCGGCTAAGTTCTCGATCGAGCCATTATCGGTTGCGTCTTGCACGCGTCTGAGTTTAGCGAAATGCTGCGCATCTTCCAAATTTTGCGCTCCGGCTTGTCATCGAGGCGTTTTCAAGATAGTCTAAAAGCCCGTGGAGCATCACGGGGATAATCCTCCAAAAATTGTTGTAGCAGTGATACCGGCGCGGTACTCGTCTGTCCGTCTGCCCGGCAAGCTTTTGATGCCTATCCGGGGCCGGCCGTTAGTTCTCCACACGGTCGATCGCGTACGAGATGCGGGGACAATTTCACGTGTGATCGTTGCCACTGACGACGACCGCATTTTGGATGTTGTCAGAGCAGATGGTGCGGAAGCCGTGATGACCTCGTCCGAGCATCGATCGGGAACGGACCGCGTTGCCGAAGTCGCGGAAGGCATTCCAGAGGCATCCATCATCGTGAACGTCCAAGGCGACGAGCCTTTAATCTCGCCGCAAACGATTGACGCTGCAGTCGAGGCATTGATCGCCGACGGATCGGCGCATATGTCGACGACCGCTGAACCGATCAAGGATATTGATGAGCTTTTGAACGGGAACGTCGTGAAGGTTGTGGTGGGTGACAGCGGAAACGCAATCTACTTTTCGCGT
Source organism: Acidobacteriota bacterium (assembly GCA_039931335.1). Classification (GTDB taxonomy): domain Bacteria; phylum Acidobacteriota; class Blastocatellia; order Pyrinomonadales; family Pyrinomonadaceae; genus OLB17. Next base: position 3,147 of record JBDTSA010000169.1, on the reverse strand, counting down.
TCGCCGATGCCGTTTCCACGTGACGCGTCGCTGCGTCACGGCGGCGATCCGAATCGGGCGATTACCGAAGAGCCGGATTTGATATCGATCTTTCGGAAACATACCGGACTTTATGTTTACCGGCGAGAATATCTGTTGAGGTTCAGCAAATTACCACCGACAAAGCTCGAACAGATCGAGATGCTCGAGCAGCTGCGGGCGCTGGAGGATGGAGCAAAGATAAGAGTGGTCGATGCCATCGGAACATCCATCGGGGTCGACACGCAGGAGGATCTCGATCGCGTGCGACAAATTTTGGAGTCGCCGACAACTGCCGTCAAGGGTCATTGAACGATGCAAGATTGGATCGGCCTGGCGTTTTTCGTTCTGCTCATAGTCGGCGTTGTTGTCGGCCTGAAGATCTTGTCGAAACCACAGACGCGGACCTCGGAAGAGTTCGAACGAAACGCGGCTGAGAATACGACGATGATGGGTGCGAGCATGAATGCGCTGCACGAGCTGATGAATCCTGAGGCGGCGAAGGCGAAGGAAACGATCACACAGATGAAGGAAGGTCGGTATCAGAAGAAGAAGCGAGAAGGGAAAGCAGGGGGAGCAGGGGAGAAGGGGAGAAGGGGAGAAGGGGAGAAGGGGAGACAGGGAGACGCGGTGATCGGATAGATTCGGATATACAGACGAACAACGAACGACGAACGACGAACAAACATTATGACTAAATACATTTTCGTTACGGGTGGTGTGGTTTCGAGCTTGGGTAAGGGCTTGGCGGCGAGCTCGATCGGCTGCTTGCTCGAAGCACGCGGGATGAAGGTCCAGATGATGAAGCTCGACCCGTACATCAACGTCGACCCCGGTACAATGTCGCCGTTCCAGCACGGTGAAGTATTCGTCACGGACGATGGTGCCGAGACAGATCTCGATCTCGGCCATTACGAGCGCTTCACGAACGCAAAGCTTTCTCAGGCGAATAATTGGACGAGCGGAAGGATCTACCTTTCGGTGATCGAAAAGGAACGTCGCGGCGATTATCTCGGTAAGACGATCCAGGTCATACCGCATATTACTGACGAGATCAAGAAAGCGGTCCGCACGATCGCGGAAACGCACGAACCTGACGTACTGATCGTCGAGATCGGCGGAACGGTCGGCGATATCGAATCGTTGCCGTTCATGGAGGCGATACGCCAGATCGGGAACGAAGAAGGACGCGGCAACGCGATCTTCGTTCACGTCACGCTCGTGCCGTACATCGCCGCTGCCGGCGAGCTGAAGACGAAACCGACTCAGCACTCGGTCAAGGAGCTTCGCGAGATCGGGATCGCACCGGACGTCCTGCTTTGCCGCTCCGAGAGGCCGTTGTCGATGGATCTTCGCCGCAAGATCGCCCTCTTCTGCAATGTCCAGGAAAACGCCGTGATCTCCGCACTCGACGTTCCGACGATCTACGAAGTGCCGCTCGCGTTTCACGAACAGGCGCTCGACGAACTAATCATCAAAGATCTGAATCTCAACGAGCAGTTTCCGCATGTCGATTTGAAGAGCTGGCGCGAGCTCGTCGCGACGATCAAAGAACCGAGCGCCGGAAACGTGAAGATCGCGATCGTCGGAAAGTATGTCGAGCTCGAGGACTCATACAAGTCGCTTCGCGAAGCACTGACCCACGCCGGCGTCGCGAACGATCTTCGCGTTAACGTGACCTGGATCGAGTCCGAGAACTTAATGAGCGACGGTTATGAGGCCGAGCTTCAGGATTATGACGCGATACTGGTTCCCGGCGGATTTGGAAAGCGCGGGATCGCCGGAATGCTTCGGGCGATCAAATACGCGCGAAAATCCGGAACTCCATACTTCGGCATCTGTCTCGGAATGCAGACCGCGTGCATCGAGTTCGCCCGTGACGTCTGCGGGCTGCGAGACGCGGACTCGACAGAATTTAATGAGGAGACACCATTCCCGATCATCTTTAAGCTGCGCGATCTCGTTGGTGTCGATGAGCTCGGCGGTACTATGCGGCTTGGCGAATACATTTGCGACTTGACTGAAGGCTCGCTCGCACGCGAAGTCTATCACGGAGCCGAACAGATCGGCGAGCGCCATCGCCATCGATATGAGTTCAATCCTGAATTTCGAAACGTTCTTGAAAAAGAGGGCCTGGTGTTCAGCGGCGTGTCACCTGATGGAAAATTTGTCGAGATGATCGAGCTGCCTCGCGCGCAACATCCTTACTTCATCGCGTGCCAGTTCCATCCGGAGTACAAGTCGAAGCCGCTTGCCGCGCATCCGCTGTTCACTGCGTTCGTGAAAGCCGCGTGGGAGAATCGCCTGCACAGCGAGAACCTCGAGCACGATGTGAGAAGCGATAAGAGTGTCGAGATGCCGGAGCGTGCGGAAGTACGGTCAGACGACTAGACTCTGCTGCTTAGATATTAGACTCGGATTCGAGATGGCGGGTATGTTTTAGAGATCCTTTTATCTCGAATCCATCAGTTATTATCTATTTGAAAGTGTCCATGCTACGCTCTCTTTCATCTTTTCTATGCAGGCTTTTGAAGTCGGTAACGTACATTTCGGGAACGGCGGCCTTTCATTTATTCTCGGCCCGTGTGTCGTTGAATCAGCGCAGCATGCGCTGTTTATGGCGCAGGAGATCACGGACATCTGCAAACACGTCGGCGTCGGCGTCGTTTACAAATCTTCATTCGATAAGGCGAACAGAAGCTCGATCGAGAGCTTTCGCGGCGAAGGAATGGAGTTCGGGCTCGACGTGCTCGAGCAAGTCAAGGCCGAGATCGGTGTTCCCGTGATCACCGATATTCACGAGCCGTGGCAAGTTGAGAAAACGGCGGAGGTCGCGGACATTCTACAGATCCCTGCGTTCCTTTGCCGGCAAACCGATCTTCTTGTTGCCGCCGCAAAGTCGGGCAAGGCGGTGAACGTAAAGAAAGGACAGTTCCTCGCGCCGTGGGATGCGAAAAATATCGTCGATAAATTGAAGGCCGCTGGCTGTGAAAAGATATTGCTCACCGAGCGGGGAGTTAGCTTCGGCTATAACAATCTCGTTGTCGATCTGAGATCGTTCCCGATAATGCGTTCGTTCGGAACCCACATGCTCTGGCCGTTCAGTCATTTCAGAAAACCCCGCGCTCC
>JBDTSA010000168.1:0-5655 GCA_039931335.1 Acidobacteriota bacterium | reverse complement strand
CGATAATATTCGACTTCGATCGGTGTATCGATCCGTAATACGACGACCACTTCTTCGCTTGAACCGTCCGCCCGGTTAACTCTCAACGTTACGTCCTGTCTTGGCCGCACCGCGGCATTTTCCAAACCTGTCAGATCAAATGTCTCGGATCCGTCAATTCCCAAGGTTGCAGCAGACTGGCCGTCCTTGAACTGAAGCGGGAGCACGCCCATTCCAACCAAGTTTGAGCGATGGATCCGCTCGAAGGACTGCGCGATCACCGCTTTGACACCCATCAGGCGGGTCCCTTTCGCGGCCCAGTCTCTCGAGCTTCCGGTACCATACTCCTGTCCTGCAAAGATCATCAGCGGCGTGCCTTCGTTCTCATACTGCATCGCCGCATCGTAGATCGTCATATCCTCACCGTCCGGCTGATGCCTTGTGAAACCGCCTTCCACCGGGGCGACCATAAGATTCTTTATTCGAACGTTTGCGAACGTTCCGCGGAGCATTACGCGATCGTTTCCGCGTCTCGATCCGTAAGAGTTGAAATCCTCTGGCTTGACCCCTTTTTCCTGCAAATAGATTCCCGCGGGCGAATTTGCCTTGATCGCACCCGCCGGTGAAATATGGTCAGTCGTCACGGAATCGCCAAAGATCGCCAACGCTCTGGCGGAATTAAAGTCCGAAAAACTGCCCGATTCCATCGAAAAATCTTCGAAGTACGGTGGCTCCTGGATATATGTCGAGCTGGAATCCCATTCGTACAAATGGCCTGAACTGGATGCGATGCTATTCCAGAGCGGGTTTTTCTCCGCGAATTCACTGTAAAGCCTCCGGTAAGTTTCCGGATCAAATGCTGTCTGGAGAACTTCGCGAACCTCGTCGAGCGACGCCCAGATATCTTTTAGAAACACCTCATTGCCATCGCGATCGTTGCCGATCGGATGGAGATACACGTCCTTGATGACGGTTCCAGCCAAGGCATAGGCGACGACCAAAGGTGGGGACATCAAGAAGTTTGCCTTGATGTTCTGATGAACCCTCGCTTCAAAATTTCGATTTCCCGAGAGCACCGAGGCCGCGATAATGTCGTGCTCGACGATCTCTTCTTCGATCGCCGCATCGAGCGGCCCCGAATTCCCGATACAGGTCGTGCAACCGTAGCCGACGAGGTTAAATCCAACCTCATTCAAATACGGTTGTAGTCCCGCCTTTTCAAGGTACTCAGTAACAACGCGAGACCCCGGAGCAAGCGATGTCTTTACGTAAGGCGGCACCTTCATTCCGCGTTCGACTGCCTTCTTGGCGACGATTCCTGCGGCGATCATCACCGCCGGATTCGAAGTATTCGTACATGAAGTGATCGCGGCGATCAGAACGTCTCCGTTTCCGATCGAAGTCTTCTCTCCGTCCGGCGCCGATGCATCGACCTCAACGCGGTCCGGCGTCGGCCGGTTGTTGACCATTTCAACCTCGGTCGTGATGCTGGTATTGCGATCGCTAACATCATTGAGCACGGGCAGCGGAAGAGATTTTGAGTTCTGCTCCCCGCCTCCCGCAACAATTTCTGCCGGATGCCCCGCCATCTGTACCATGTAGCGTTTTTCAAGATCCTCGGCATGCTTGCCGTACCCTCCATCGGCGACAGTCTGGCTGAAAAGCTCGATAAAGCGGTCGTCAAGATTTGATAACTCGATGCGATCCTGTGGTCGCTTCGGACCAGCGACTGACGGAGTGATAGTCTCAAGATTGAGCTCGATAACCGTCGAGTAATCTACCTCACCCTCTTTCGGGATCCCGAACATCCCCTGGGCAGTATAGTAGTTGCGGATGGTCTCGATCTGTTCCGCACTCCGGCCGGTGTTCGTGAAATATTCCAGCGTCTTCTCGTCGGTTCCGAAGAATCCCAGCGTCGCGCCATACTCCGGAGCCATGTTCGCGATCGTTGCGCGGTCAGTGGCATGGAGAGCCGCCGCGCCTTCTCCGAAGAACTCGACAAACTTTCCGACGACATTCGCCTTCCGAAGCATCTCGGTAATTCGTAGCACGAGATCCGTAGCAGTCGCTCCCTGCGGTAGATCGCCGGTCAAGTGAACACCGACGACATCCGGAGTAAGAAAGTAAACCGGCTGGCCGAGCATCCCCGCCTCGGCCTCGATCCCGCCGACTCCCCAGCCAACGATCCCGAGCCCGTTGATCATAGTCGTGTGCGAGTCTGTACCGACCAAAGAATCCGGAAAATAAACACCTTCGCGCTCGAACACGCCCTTCGCCAGATATTCAAGATTGACCTGGTGCACGATGCCGATCCCGGGCGGGATGACGCTGAAACCGTTGAAGGCCTGCGTTCCCCACTTCAGGAAACGATAGCGTTGTTCATTGCGTCGAAACTCCATTTCCATGTTTCGCTTGTACGCTGTTTCGCTCCCGGCGTAGTCAACCTGCACAGAATGGTCGATCACAAGATCAACCGGAACGAGCGGCTCTATAACTCCGACATCTTTACCGAGTCGCTTTACGGCCGAACGCATTGCGGCGAGATCCACAAGAAGCGGAACACCGGTAAAATCCTGAAGAATAACGCGCGCTACGACGAAGGGAATCTCTTCCGTGCGTTCGTCATTAGCCGCCCAGGACGCGAGAGCGCGAATGTTCGCTTCGCTGACCTTCTTGCCGCCGTCAAAATTTCTAAGTATCGATTCGAGGACAATCCGGATAGAGATCGGGAGCCTGGATATTTTGCCGATGCCCTCCGACTCGAGTTGGGGCAGCGAATAATAGACGCCGTCGGCTCCGATTCCGGTTCTAAATGATTGCCGAGTGTTAAAAAGATTGTGTGCCATAGAAAGTGAACTAATCCAGTCTGTTGGAAAACAGAAATTTTATCACAAACCCGTCAGGAGTACCGACATTCGGCGGCCTCTGGCATTTCGGTCCGATACGCGTTATAACTTTCGCATGATTGTCACAACAGGTAACAATGTAGAGGGGCGCGAGGTTGCTGAGTATCTCGGCGTTGTTCGCGGGATCGTAGTTCGTGCGACTGGCATTGGACGCGGTTTTATCGGCGGGCTGAAATCGATCGCGGGTGGAAATATCGAGGAGTTTAGCGTCGTCTGCGAAGAGGCTCGAATGGAGGCGTTCAACCGCATGGTTCGCCACTCCCACGAAATTCACGCCGATGCGGTGATCGGAATGAGATATGACGCGACTGAGTTTGGGCAGGGCGGAACTACCGAAGTTCTCGCGTACGGTACTGCGGTCAAGTTGAAGTGAACTAGATCCGCGGCGCCCTTCCGTTCTTTCCTGTTCGCATATCGCTGATCCAGTTCAGCCAGCGGTATTTGAGAGTTTTGGGAGCGAGAAACTCGGTAATGCCTGTCGTCTTTCGCGGGACACCATCGCGCAGCGTCAAGGTTATCTCACTCAGAAACCTCAAATAATAGAAGCTGGAGTCAATCACCTTGATCGGCTTTACCCGGAGCCGTACGTTATCATCCGAAATCAGGCGAAGGCGCGTTGGATATTTAATCCCAAACTTGTTGCGGACGTAATTCTGCTCCTCGTACCCCGCTGCTCGCTCACGCAATTCTCCGTTCTTGATCACAAGAAGTTTCGTACTCGGAGTGTGCTCACCCAGCTCACAGTATCGGTAGAACACTACCGTCGAATCGGCATAATGGGCGCGACCCCAATGCCAATCACGAACAGTTTTTGCGAGCCAGCGGTTGTCGAGGTTATGATCATGATATCCGGTCCCGCGGAAATGCCTTACGTCCAGGACGCGCCCTCTTTTATCGTAGATCGTGATCTTACCGGTAACATCAGACCGAGGTGCGACCATGTTCCAGCAATGTGAGCCTTCACGATAGCAAAACGAGTCGGCGCTAAAATCCGACTCGATGGAAAGCCACTCAAGCGTTGCCTCCAGCCGTCGCCCGCCCGACAACCTTGTATCTATCGACACTGAGTAGCCCGATCCATAAGCCGCCGTGTCGAACTTGAAGAACGAGTTGCCGATGTGGCACTCCGGCGATTCCCGACTCGCGGAAAAAGCGCTTTCGGGATATTCGTTGATGCAGCGATACAGGGGCTTGCCATCGCGAAAATAAGTAAACGAGAGGGCCGGGTAGCGCTGCGTTTGTTCGCCGTCGCGATTGTATCTTGGCGAGTAAATAAAATTGTCGAGGAACATGACGACGATCGCTTCCCTGCCGCCGTCAGCAAGCGCGTCAAAATACCACCACTCGTACGCTTTCGGATCCTTTTGAGGATGCCACACGTCCCCCCGAACGCTGGAGGAAAACGAGAAGTCACTAGATGAGATCTTTGGTGAAGAAACGAGGTCCATTCAGGTCAGTACCGCCTGCGGTAGCGGGCGGCTTAAGTCAGTTACGAGCGACGGATTGTCTAACTACCAACCGCCCGCTACCGCAGGCGGTTCCGACCGCAATCAGAATCTCAGAAATGATGACTTTAGGCAAACATTTTTGGGTATAATGAATCTCTAGAACATCACTACTCTTCCCGAGTTTTATTTCAAGAGGAGAACACATGAACTATATAACAAAGCTGTTTGTTTCGGGTCTTGTAGTGCTGACCGGTCTGTTCGCCATTGCGTGTCCAGACCGTACGAGTATCGCTGATATCGAGGCAAATCCGTCGAGGTATCAGAATAAGGAAGTAGTCATCGCCGGTACCGTTCGCGACAGTTGGGGCGTCAATATCCCAGGCACGAAGATTCGCGGAGGCGCCTACAAGATCGACGATGGAACCGGTTCGATCTGGATCCTGACCGACGATGCTGTCCCGACGAACGGCGCGCAGGTCGGCGTCAAGGGAATCGTTGGCACCGGCATCACCAAGAACGGCAAAAACTACGGTCTCGGTCTTTATGAAAAAGACCGGCGATGGAGAAAACGATAGAGCCGGTTGGAATGACAATCTAAGGGCAACGGGCTAACATCCCTGTTGCCCTTTTTAAATTATGGACCAAATGCTCGAAGCTTTTAACAAGCAATTCATATCGATTCACCAGCGGTCTCTGGCATTGCTGGCAAAGGCTTCAGACGCAGATCTTTTTCGAAAGCCGCGCGAGCTTGAGCACTCGATGGCTATGTTCTCTTGCGGCGAATATACTCTTCGCTCGGCGGCCGCGATCGAGCAAACTTGCGGCGGCATTACGACACGACTTTGGGATGATCCGTTCGAATGGACGCTTCCGGAGGAGCTTTCCACCGCGCATAAGGTGAGCGACTATCTGAAAGAAGTTGAAGTGAGTCGCCTCTCCGCATTTCGGTTCTTACGATCGGACGATGACTTGCGGATGCGGCTCCCTGCGCCGAAGGATCTGCGTTCGATCTTCGAGCTCCTGCTCGACACCGTCGCCCGGGCCGAGCATTATCAGGGACGCTCGTTCGCCGTCTTTCAAATGCTATCCGACGAAAAACTGCCGCGGTTATGAAATTTCATTTTTTTGCATACCGAACCTTTTCGTGCAAAAATTCGTTAGGGTTCGAGTCATTCCAGGTTTCCTTGATCTAGCGGAGAGCAAACGATGCATTGTCCCCGTTGCGGCCAGCAGCAGGTTTCCGAACAAACTAAATTCTGTTCAAGGTGCGGCTTTCAGCTCGGCCTTGTTGGTGAATTGCTGGAACACGGGGGATTTCTTCC
>JBDTSA010000167.1:0-5692 GCA_039931335.1 Acidobacteriota bacterium | reverse complement strand
GTCGCATCCGGACTGAAACCGCGTCGAACGATTCGCGTCGCGCTCTGGAGCGGTGAAGAGCAGGGCTTGAATGGATCTAGAGAATACGTAAAGCAGCAGTTTGGCGAAAGAAAGCGCGGAGAGAATGGCCAGCCGGGCGAGCTCGTGAAGACGGCGAATTACGACAAGCTGTCGGCTTACTACAATCTCGATAACGGCACCGGCAAGATCCGCGGCGTCTACATGCAGGGAAATGCGGGCGTACGCCCATACTTCGAAACTTGGCTTGCACCGTTCGCCGATCTCGGCGCCACGACACTGACGCTGTCTAACACCGGCGGCACCGACCACCAGTCATTTGATCGAATCGGTCTCCCCGGTTTTCAGTTCATCCAAGATGAGATCGAGTACGACACACGTACGCACCACTCGAACCAGGACAACTTCGATCGCATTCAGGCGGATGATATGAAACAGGCCGCGACGATCATGGCCGCGTTCGTTTATCAGACTGCAATGATGGATGGGAAGATGCCGAGGAAGCTGACCAAGTAAGTACAAAGCGCCAGCTAAAACATTTGCACTGACGGACAACGGAGCCGGTGTGCTTGGAGCGCCGCGCTGGCACATCGAGATAAACGGAGAGAGCGAAAACGTCACTGCTGCCGCGGATCCCAAAGGCAATCTACTCGGCGTTGATCTGTCGCGAACCTCGAAGGCTGCAGATTACAAACTGGTCGACGAGGCCGAATTGCAGAGAGCACAGAATCTAGTGAAGAGCTCAAGGTGTTTCCCAATTTCGAGCGACCAGACGTGAATACCGCGCCTCCGCCGCCGGAGACGTACGGGAATTTTAGCCAGATGTAATGTTCATAGAGTTAGTTCCATGAACAGAACTCCTTCGTTCGGATTGCCATAATAGGCCGAGATCTCGCGGAAGCCGTACGACTCATAGAGCCGTACGGCTTTTCCCATTTTCGGAGGAAAGGTATCGAGGCGCATCGCCTTGTAACCGATCTCTCGAGCTTCCTCGATGAGTTTCTCGATCAGGAGTTTTCCGAGCTGCATTCCGCGAAACTCCTCTCGCACGAAGAGCCGCTTCATCTCACATACATCCGGCTCGAGCGGGCGGAGCGCGATGCAGCCAGCCACGACGCCGACTGCATCGGCGAGGTAAAGCCGTCCTCGCGGCGGAGAATATTTGCCGGGAAGATTATTCAACTCTTCCTCAAAGCCCTGGAAACATAGATCGAGGCCGAGCCAAGCTTCATACTCGCGAAAGATCTTTCTGGCGGCGGCGATATCGGTTTCCGTCTCAGCCTTGCGGATCGTGGCGGCGCTCATAGTGGTGTTGAATATTACCTTCCGCAGGTTTATGTTAGTGGAGTCGGTCGGCTTATTCAAAAACATGGACAGGCGCTCATTCATCTCGGTCCTCGGCGTTTCATCCGGCAGCCTCGCACTCGCCTGCAGCGGGCTTTCGCGCAGGGCGGAAACGTTTGCCGCGACTGCCGATCTTTCGCGTTTGCAATCGCCCGGTTACGGCGAACTCATTCCAACTGCGAGCAAGAACACCGGCGAAGTATTCCTCGCGCTTCCGAATGGTTTCGAATACAACGTCATCGGCAGGGCCCAGTCGCCGCTGGCAGATGGTCGTCCGACGCCGCATCTCCACGATGGTATGGCGACATTCAAGGTCAGGAACGAGTTGAGGATCGTGAGAAATCATGAAGTCTCGGGTGGAAAGGTTCCGCAGCCGGGAAGCGCCATCGGCGCGGCGAATCATTACGACGAGACGGCCGGCGGCGGAACCACGACTCTCATCATCAACCCGAAAACGCGCGAGATCGAGCGCAGCTTTGTAAGCCTCTCGGGCACGCTGATAAATTGCTGTGGCGGTGCGACGCCGTGGGGAAGCTGGGTGTCTTGTGAAGAAACAACACTGGGGCAAACGGTTTTGACCGCCGCCAATGGCGTAAAGACCGGCGGCTTTCTGAAACCACACGGGTACTGCTTCGAGGTCCCGGCGTCGGCGAACACGAATGCTTCTCCAGTGCCGCTCAAGGCAATGGGCCGGTTTACGCACGAAGCGATCGCGGTCGACCGCAAGACAGGCATCGTTTATTTGACTGAAGATCTCAACCCATCGGGCTTCTATCGATTCCTGCCGAAGAGAAATAAACGCCTTGCTGAGGGCGGCATGCTGCAGATGCTCGCCGTAAAGGACCAGGACCAATATGACACCCGCCGCGGTCAAAAGCAGAACGTCATACTCAGCGCGAACTGGGTGACGATCGCCGATCCGGACCCGGCGGCAGCGGATGCCGATAACCAGGCAGTCTCGAAACAGGGCCGAGCGAAAGGCGGTGCGATCTTTGCCCGGCTCGAAGGTTGTTGTGCGGACAGCGAAGGGCGAGTCTACTTCGCATCGACAAGCGGCGGCGACAACGCCGGCGGTCAGATCTGGCGATACGACCACATCGGCCGCGACGAGGGCAGTCTGACAATGCTTTTCGAATCGCCCGGCCGCGACATCCTCGACATGCCAGATAACATCTGCCTGATGCCGAAGAGCCGCTTGCTGTTCGTTTGTGAGGACAGCGATTACGTAGGCGCCGGCGGCACACCTGACAACTTCCTTCGCATCCTGACACCCGACGGCCGGATGGCATCGTTCGCCAAGAACATCGTACCGAGGTTTGGACACAGCGAGTTCGCCGGAGCAACATTCTCGCCTGATGGCAAAACTCTTTTCGTTAACATCCAACTGATCGGGGCGACAGTCGCCGTCTGGGGAGACTGGTCGACATTCCGGACGTAAACTGAAAGCTGAAAACTAAAAGCTAAACGCTAAAAACTAAAAGTGAAAAATGTGAAACGCGTCTAGCCGTTTTCAGCTCTCACTTTTAGTTTTTAGTTCTCAGTTTTTAGTTTCTTGGAGATGTGAGAAAATGATGACCCAATGGAACTAGCGGTCGAGAAATACAAAGTAGCCGACGAGCCGTTTTATCTACCGATCGGGCGCGAGGTTGAGTTGTTTGAGGCAGCATACGCAGCGCGGCTGCCGGCGATGCTCAAGGGTCCGACCGGCTGCGGCAAGACACGCTTCGTCGAATACATGGCTTACAAGATGGGCCGGCCGCTCATCACCGTCGCCTGTCACGAAGATCTTTCCTCGACCGATCTTGTCGGACGTTTCCTGCTCGAGGGAGAAGAAACCATCTGGCACGATGGCCCACTTACGACCGCCGTCCGAGCGGGTGCGATATGTTATCTCGATGAGGTGGTTGAGGCACGTAAGGACACGGTCGTCATCATCCATCCGTTGACTGACGACCGCCGGCGCCTGCCGATAGAAAAGCGCGGTACGGTGATCGAGGCTCCGCCCGAGTTCATGCTCGTCGTCTCGTACAATCCCGGCTATCAATCTATCCTGAAAGATTTAAAACAGTCGACGAGGCAGCGATTCGTCGCGATGGAATTCGATTACCCAGGATCGGATGCCGAGACTCAGATCGTCGCGAAGGAAGGCGGGATCGATGAAGAAATGGCGCGCGATCTGGTGAAGATCGGCCAGAAGGTGCGCAACCTGCGCGGCCACGGACTCGAGGAAGGTGTGTCGACCCGGCTTTTGATATACGCCGCGCAGATGATCGCGAAAGGGATCTCGCCGATCGATGCGGCCGAGGTTGCGATCGTCTCACCGATCACCGACGACCGCGAGCTTCAGCGGAGCATCCGCGAGATCGTCACCACAATAATCTAGAGACCAATGACGGCACATACGGTGAAAGTTATCGCGCGTTTGACCGCGAAGCAGGAAAGGATCGAAGAAACACGCGTGGCTTTGATCGCTCTCATCGAACCGACGCGGGCCGAGGACGGCTGCATCGTTTACGAGCTGATGCACAACAACACCGAGCCGTCCGATTTTACATTTGTCGAAGAGTGGGCGAGCGATGATGCTCTCGATGCACACCTTAAGTCCGAGCACATCCGCACTCTTCAATCTCAAGCGGATGAGCTCTTCGCGGCTTCCCCTGACATTCGTCGTTACACTCTTTTAGCCTAATCTACCGAGGTGAAAAGTATGTTCAAGCTATCGACTCGCGGCGGTATGCTCCTGCTCGTCGTGATATCGGTTTTGACATCGGTCAGAGGCTCAAACATATTACTCGATACCGCGCGCCGTTAACCTTGACCCGATCGTTTTACATTCGCTCGTATCCGGGAGGTCCCATCCGGCGGCGGTAATCCACGGAGCTGACAATACGAAACATGACTCTCAATAACACTCGTCGTGATTTCTTGAAGACTCTTGGTGCACTTACTGCGGGGGCTGTTCTCGCTCCGGCGGTGTTCACTCAGCGCAGGCCGAAGACTTGCATCGTCATCGGCGCCGGCTTCGCCGGTCTTGCCGCCGCCTACAGACTAAAAAAAGCGGGATGGGATGTAACCGTTCTCGAGGCGCGTGATCGCATCGGCGGACGAGTCTTCTCGCACAAGTTCGCCGGGACTAATCTTATCTGCGAGCTGGGTGCGGAGTGGGTCGGCGAAAGCCACGAGCGGCTCAAGGCGCTCTGCCACGACTTCAGCATCCCGCTTCAGAAACATCAGTTCGATGATTACCTGCTGCGTGATGGAAACGTCTCGCGTCCGGGGGAATGGGGATTTTCACCGCAAGCGAAGGCGGCGTTCGAGAAACTGATCGCCGGTTATGAAAAGCTCACGCCCCTCGCGAAGACGAAGCTTGACAAGTACGATTGGTGGACCTATCTCGAGAAGATCGGTTTCACGGGCGACGATCTTCGCCTTCGTGATCTGATGGACAGTACCGACTTTGGTGAATCGATCCGTCATGTCTCGGCATTTGCCGCGCTCGCCGAATACGCCGAGTCGAGTCCGCACAACGAGATGGACTACAAGATAACGGGCGGGAATTCGCGGCTGGCAGAGGAGTTTGCGAAGAGGATAGGGAAAGAGAACATCAGGCTTGCGACGAGGGTGATGTCAATCAAGCAGAATACTCGAGGAATTACTGTTGGCGGATACTTCGTTTCACCTCCGCCAAACGGCGCCGAGGCAATTCCGAACGCATTTCAACTTCGAGCCGACGCCGTCATCTGCACGGTCCCGATCAACAGCCTTCTTAAGATCAAATTCGATCCGCCGCTTCCGCCCGCTCAACGGGACGCCGCCGAGCGCCTTACATACGCACGCATCTGCAAGAACAGCGTGCTCTACGACGAGCGATTTTGGAAGGCGGAGAACTTCTCGATGGTGTCGGATGTTACATCACATTATTACTTTCACTCAACGCAGTCGCAGCCGGGCAAGGAAGGGATTCTCACCTCATACGCGATCGGCGAAAAGGCCGATGTACTCGCCTCGCAATCCGATGAACGGCGAATGCATATCATCACGAACGACCTAATCGATTTCGATAGAGATGCGCCAAAGCTCGCCCGCAACATCGCTTCATACGCATGGCAGCGCGACGAATTTACCGACGGAGCGTACGCGCTCTACAAACCAGGACAATGGTTCGGCATCCGTCCGATCCTCGCGCGACCGCATGGCAAGGTCCTCTTTGCCGGCGAACACATCGCTGACTGGCAAGGTTTTATGGAAGGCGCGATCGAGACCGGTGAAGGGGCCGCGACGAGTCTCATTAAGTTCTGACGCAGCTTTTTAATGCGGAGACCGCGGAGAA
>JBDTSA010000166.1:0-5693 GCA_039931335.1 Acidobacteriota bacterium | reverse complement strand
GCTCCGACAGCGACGATCTTATCGCCGTCAATTGCAACGGCTCCGCCTCGGATCGGTTCGGATGAGATCGGCAGAAGATATTCGGCAGCGAGGATCTTCATTTCGTAAGGATGCTTTTATCGGACCGGTAGCGACCGAGGATCGAAGGGACGTATGCGCGCGTCGAGGGAATGCCGATCCGTCCGACAAAATCAGCTTCGGACAATCGTGCCGGGTCCGACCCGCGGGTCCATTCTTCGACGCGGCTTGCGCCGGCGTTGAATGCGGCGAGCGTCATCGCGGTTTCAGCGGGATCGCCGCGATAGCTTTCGCGCAGCTTTTCGAGATACCAGCATCCGATCTGAATGTTTCGCTCAGGATCGCTCAGAAGCCCGACGACGTTCTCGGCCGTCTGCCGTTCAAATTCACGAAGGCCGGTCTCCTTTGCCCATTCGCGAGCGACGAGCGGCGTGACCTGCATCAGTCCGATTTCGCCGGCCTCGCCGGTCGCGTCGTCCCTGAACCACGTCTCCTCGTAGATCAAACTCCACACAAGACGTTCATCGAGTCGGTAGATCCGGGCTTGCCGCGTGATGAGCTCGTCGTGACGATGCTCCCAATAGTTGCGAAAAAAATACGCCCCGCTTGCCGCTATGATGGCGAGTATTAACAGGATCGAAAACAGATACCTCTTCATCGGTAATTGGGCTAGGCCGGGGACTTCTCTGCGTTCTTCTTTTTCTGGTCGTTCCTTCTTCGCCGCGGTTCCAACAAGCTTTATCACGGACTACACCGAATCCACAGTTGCACCGACCACACCGAGCGCACGGAAAAAAGAGCGCGGCGCCCCTACCGCTCGCCGGAGCCCGCCTTCTTCTTGCGAGCGGTGCTGCGCTTCTCGTCGTCGAGAACGAGGCTGTGCGAACTCGTCGGTGATGTGTGGCGTCCGCTGCGGATCATCTCGGCAAAAAGATCGGTGTCGTAATCGACCTCGTGAGCCATCTCCTGACGGATGTCGAGCAGCACTTCCAAAAATTTAGGTCTTGGATACATCTGGTAGATAGTAAATCGCGAATCGGCGGAGGAAGCAAGATTAGCCGTGAACAAGGAATTCTGGTGTGACGATCGCGGGTGAAAAAAATCCGGCGGCGGTGTTGAAGAGTTTTATTCTGGCCTGCCGCCTCACATTCGCGAGATGTCCGAAGTTCCACGTGACCAGGTAATCGATCTTGTGGATGGACGCGAGGGCGACGTGAAATGCATCGGCCATAAACTTACGGTGAAAGATTCCACGCGAAATGTATCCCTCGGCGAGTATCGCGGCTTCATCCACGAACTCCACCCTCGGGAGCGGTTTTATGATCTTCATGTACCCGGCTCGATGCGGTTCATCAACGCGCTCTAGCTCCCGCTCGACAAGGAGCGAGATAAAGGCGTCGTATTCGGACATTTCGTGCTCGAACCAGCGTATCGTCAGATCACGGCGGAAACGATCGCTCGCATCGAGATACGAACCAATTACTGAGGTCTCGAGATAGAGGCTGAGTTTCATTCGACGGAACTACTGTTCCTGACTGATCGGTACAAAGGTCACCCTGGAATTCTTGAAGTCGAAAGTCATCCGGTAATTTCGTAAAAAGTTGCCGCCTAAGATTCCGGCCTGCTCAAATCCGGAGGCTTCATTAATTGTATCAAGGTCAAGGGCGATCGCCGTTATGCTCTTTCGCGAATGCGTACCAAAGCTGACGCGTGGCAAGAGAAACGATGGAACGTCGTCGGTGATGCCTGCCGAACCAATGACACGCATCTTCTCGCTCTTCACAAATGAGCTGATGCCGCCGGTATTCGCCACGTCGTCGGAGATGACAGACACGCTCGCCCCGGTGTCGACGATAAAATTGAGGGGCTCGCTGATTCCCTCGAGCTGCACTTCACCACTTAGGAAGCCGCTCGACGTGAGGCGAAGCGGCAGCGAGACACCAGCATCCGCCTTTGAATTTTCACCGTTGTCTTTTTTCGTCAGTGAGAATGTGAGGGCACCGTAATCGATCGTGGTAAGAAATTTCGAAATAAGGGAAAGGCCGATGTAACCGTCAATGTCATCACCGTCGTTGTGAAACTTACGGATGTAAACCGGCACGTTTCGGATCCCGACCTCACCGATCTCGACCTCTTTTAGGAAACCATAGACGATCTCGAAACGGCCGTTGCCACCGATCCCCTTGGCATATCCGCCACGTGTGATCGGCTCGATATCGAGGTGCTTCGCCGTCTTATCGGAGATGACACAGATCCCGGAACCTGTATCCAAAACGAACTTCAGCGGTTCATCCCGGTCGTTTATGTGAAGCTCGACGATGGGCCGGTTACCGACGACCTGGATCGGAACCGAGGTCTCAGCTTCGCCCGTCGTGACATAGAGAGTTTGTTTTTGACCGAGAAATCGAAGGAAGTTGATGAGTCCTTTGATTCGGGCTCGCCGGTCGTCGTCAGTGTTGCGCGACAGCGTCAAGAATCGGTAATACGCATCAGCTGCCTGTTTGTATCGTTCCGCCCGTGCCGAAACCTGCGCCAGGGCAAAATAATAATCGGGCTCGTCCGCGTCGTGAAAAACTGCTTGCTGAAGATTTTCCAAGCTGTCGAGGATGCGATTCTCGTAGAAATCGAGCATCCCGTAACCGGCCCAGGCAAGAGCTTCCTTTTTATTCAACCGTAAGGCATTTACAAAAACTGCACGGGCCTCGCGGAATTTCCCGGCGCTTAGAAGTGTGGCTCCGAGGACCGCAAACGCATTCGAGTTATTCGGTTCAGCCTTTGCGATCGGAAACGTAAGATCGTACGCCTCGGTGAGGCGCCGCTGCTTGATGTGGATCAAAGCGAGCTTAAGCTTCGCCCCCGAGTGGCTCGGGTTGATCTCGATCGCTCGTTTGAATATCTTTTCGGCTTCGAAGTACTCGCCGCGACGCACAAGCTTCTCGCCCTGTTTCAACAAGGCGCGGAAGTCATCGCTGTTTACCTGCTGGATATCACCCCACGCGAATGCCGGGGCTGCGAAGATCAGAGTGATTATGCCGAGAACGCAGTATTTTGTCAGGGAAGGAGTTCGAACTAAAGCTCTACGAAGAAAAGCGGATTGCATAGATTGCTCCTATCCTGCTCGCGGTCTTTGAAGTCGGTTTAAAGTCACTTCAGGATCTGACCGGTCTTCATCGACCAGAGCACCAGATCCATCTCGTCAAAGTCTATTTTTGTTCTTTCCGTTAGGTCTCTTAACTTATCTTCAACCCTTAGATACTTCGAACGAGTGTTTGGTGGCTTTGGGGTGTCGATTATTTTTAGCTCAGCCAGACACTTGAGAACATGCTTGTCGAGGATCGCATAACCCTTTAACCCGATGTTCCGCAAAAAGTGGCTGGCCTCTTTATAACCCAGCCCCTTGATTCCTTTTTCCCTGACAAGCCAGTCTCGCCTGTCGAGGCGGCAGTCGAAGCTCTCGAGCTTCTTACGCAGTTCGAGATTACAATGTTCTTTGAGGAAATTTCGCGATGCGAATACGTAACGGGCACGGGCATTCGGGTACCGGTGGACGCCGGTCAGCGCACTCGCGATCTCCGGCTGGGAGCCGCGGCCGAGCAACGGGCGCACAGCGTCCACGGACCTCAGCCCCATTTTTGCCGAGCAGCCGCCGGTAAAGAAGCAATAGACCATCTCCTCCCAGAGCCTCGCGTCGGTGCCCACCTTCCAAACCATTTCGAACTCGGATAAGCGACGTTTTATCTCGTCGCGGCGCTCATTGTGAGCATCAATGACCCGTTCGAGGGTCAACGTTTCTTTTGCTTTTTCCACAGGCTTCTAGATTCTATTTCCCGTCCTCAATGGGTGTCAACGTAATTTCCGCGTTCGGAGTGCGAGCTTTAGCCCGCTCCTCGTGACGGCCCGAAGAACACGATAAGTCGTTCACTTTGATCGCGGCAAAACTGAGAGCATCTTGCCGTCGGTAATATTCATCGGAATTCCACCAGTTCCTAGGGAATATGGCCCGCAAGAACAGGGATTGAAAAGATGGCACTTGATCGTGGTATACTGGCGTCAGCCTATCTCGCAGGCAGCAAAAGCCTGTCCCACCTCAACGGCCGAGCGAAACAATCGATGAGCAACTTTGGAATCAAAAATCCCCTGCCTTTGTTTGTTGCCGCCATGCTTTACTGTGTGTCGGCGTTTGCTCAGACGTCTGCACCGGCGAAACCTCTTTTTCAGGATATTCAGGTTTATAACGAGCCGGCCGCTTCAACAACGCCGTACGTCAAGAAGACCGGCAGCACCACGCCATCGGCAGGTGATGCCGTATCTCCGCTCAGCCTTGTTAGATCGTCGATACCGATTCTTGCGGAGACCCAGATCCCCGGCCACTCCGGCGTGCTTGTTGAAACGATGGAGGGTAACGTCGTCGTTGAAAGCATGTCGAATCTCACGTTCAACCCCGCATCGAACGTGAAGATCGCAACATCTTATGCGGTCTTGAAAACCTTCGGCCCGGAATACCGGTTTCCGACAAGCGTCTGGACCGACGGAAGCTACGAGCAGGCGACGCAAACAATACACGGAAATCTTTATGTCTCCGGCCGTGATCCGGTCTTCGGATTCGAGCACGCTATCGCCATCGCCGCCGAGTTGAATCGAATAGGCATCCGCACGATCTCCGGCGACCTTATCGTTACCGACAACTTTGCGATGAACTATTCGACATCGCCAAAGAGTTCGAGCCAGGCATTCTTTACGACGCTCGATGCGGCAAAGCGTTCAGCGGCGGCAACACGCGTCTGGACAAATTATCTGATCAACTCCGGACGGTCGACTCCGAGCACCGGTCTCCCGAGCCTCGTGTTCACCGGTAGCGTTTACGTTCAGCCGATGCCGAGCAACGCCAAGCTCCTGTTCACACACGAATCGACGCCGATGCGCGACATCGTCAAAGTGATGATGTGCTACTCGAATAATTTCGTCGCCGAGCGTCTCGGGGACATGGTCGGCGGGCCCTACGCCGTGGCCCGGCTTGTGCAGCAGAATACCGGAGTCCAGCCATACGAATTTTCTCTCGCAACCGCGAGCGGCCTCGGCATCAATCGAGTTACACCGAGCGCAATGATGAAGCTGCTCCGGATCCTTCGGACGGATCTTTCTCGATACAAGATGACCTTCGCCGACATCATGCCGGTCGCCGGCCTCGATCGCGGAACGCTTGAGAATCGCTTCGATACGGACTTTGCGTCCGGCAGCGTTATCGGCAAAACGGGAACGTTGGGTCAGACGGACGGCGGCGCAAGTGCTTTGGCCGGAGAGATCAACACCCGTAACGGAAAATTACTGTTCGTGATCTTTAATCAGCGCGGCAGCGTCGCACGGTTCCGTAGTTTCCAGAACAATTACGTCTCGCTGATCCAGAGCCAGTTTGGCGGACCGTCGCCGGTTGCGTACACCGCGGTCCCGCTGGATTATCGGATGGCAAAGACACGCTTCTCGTATACCGCCCGAATGTCTGCGAGTAACGAGTAGATCGTGAATCGTGAATAGTAAATAATGAGAGGCTGTCCGAAAGGGCGGCCTCTTTGACTTGCCTGCGGCTTCATCCTCAAATGACTTGCCTGCGGCTTCATCCTCAATGAGTTGCCTTGTATCTTGACAATCAAATGCTGTGTGATTAATAAGGACGCTTA
>JBDTSA010000165.1:0-5709 GCA_039931335.1 Acidobacteriota bacterium | reverse complement strand
TTCGGTCTACTTTGTTCGATGCCTTTTCGTATTCAGTGACTTTGCTCGCCGCAAGATACACGGCGTCGATTATTGCGGTTTGCCCGCCCTCGATATAGAGACCGTCCAGGGCGTCGTTGAGGTATGTTTTGCTGCTCGTGAAGTCTTGCTCGATCGTGACCTTGTCCGAACTCACGAAGCGAATGATACTCGTCTCGTCCTCGGGCTTGTTCGAAGCCACGAGGATCTTTCCGGCTTCGATGACCTCTTCGATCTGGGAACGCAATGAACCGGAATTATCGATCACCAGCGAGTAATTTGTCGGAACTTCGGATTTCGAAAAGAACTCGATCTTCTGCGGAACGTTGTCCTCAAAGATCTTGAATTCCGACTCCGGAATATTATTGATCGGGCGATTGTTTCGATCGACGACACGGACACTGAGATTGACGAGCTCGGTTTCGACCTTTTCGACGATGTCCTCTTCTCTTATTGTTGGAGCCGGAATCGGCGTCGGAGTCGGCGTCGTCTTACCAAGTCGTACCCGATCTACATTGACTGGTCTTTGAGCCCGGGCCCCATTCGAAAGAAGCTCGGACACGAACAAAAGAGAGAGCAGGGCGAAAACGCCAAGAAAGTAAAATCGTTTCATCATCCAACTGTGAACTACCGAAGATCTGACGCCGGCGTCGCATAATAGCCTTCGCGGCTTCGGACGGTTAGACGCGGTAAACCCCGCGGGGGTTTGACCCTAACTTTTACCTTCCGCCATTTACCATCCGGCTGAAAGTCTTTCGGTGTATAACCGATCGAATACTGGTGACGAAGCTCGATCGAGATGCGGTCGAAAATTTCATCAAGCTCGACGTCGCTGGTCGGGTAGAAAGACTTTCCGCCTGTCACTGATGTTAGTTCATCGAGAAACGCCTGGCCTTGCATACCAACCTGGCTGGCGGCGTCACCGGCATCGATGATCCCCACTGCGTAGGTGATGACATCTGACTCTTTCATAAGCCGCCGGACTTCGCCGAAATTGTATCGCGAAGCGTTATCCTGGCCGTCGCTAATGATGAGGAGGGCACGTTTCTGATGGGCACCCCGTGTGACGCGTTCGAGCCCAAGGTACACGGCATCATAGAGGGCGGTGTTCTGCTTCGGAGTGACGAGCGTTAGCTTTTGCAGAACCGCGTCTCCGTCCCGCGTCCTGTCGAGCAGCAGTTGAGCACGGTTATTAAAACCGATGAGAAAGTATTCGTCGTTCGGGTGGCTGGTATTGATAAAACGGGAAAGGGCCTTTCGGGCTTTCTGTATTTTCTCTCCGCTCATCGAACCTGAGACGTCGAAGAGCACGCCAAGCGAAACCGGCGCGTCCGTATCGCTGAAGAAGGTGATCTCCTGTTCCTGATTGTTGTCGAGGACGGTGAAGGAGTTTTTCCCAAGGCCCATGACGTATCGGCCGTAAACGTCTGTCACCGTAAGCGTGAGGGTCACGAGGTCCGTCTTTATCCGGATCGGCGAGCTCGGATCCTGTTCCGGCGGTGTCGGCACGGCCTGTTGAGCAGACACGGTGAGTGTGGTGAACAATGCGGCAGACAGAAAGCATAATGTCCGAAGCAGGAACCTGCGACGGCCATAAACCTCAAAACCCGTGAAAGCCATAGATTACTCCAGCAAGGGGAACGAATTACATTCTAGAAAACAGGTACAACTTCTGCAAGATAATTTTGAGATGAGGCAACCTCGGAAATAGTTGTTTTAGTCAAAATAAATCAGTTGATTGGTATAGTTTGCAACAATTCACTGAATATCGCGTGTTATAATTTCGAACGGTCTTCAGTGATCTGCTCCGTAGAAGGAGCGCCTCGGGATAATCGTCGAAATCCATGTCAGAATTTATTTGCCGTCTCGGCACGCCTTCGGGCGACATCATTACAAGAGTGGTCGAAGCTTCGGGCGCAACGGACGCCCGCGTCCAGCTTGAACGCGAAGGATTTAAGGTCTTCGCCGTTTCCACGAATGATGGCGGCATATCATCGTTCTTGCCGTTCGGTGGGTCCGGAAAGCACGGTCGTGTAAAGCAGGCCGATTTTCTCCATTTTAATCAGCAGCTCTCCGCGCTGTTACGGGCCGGCATCCCGATGCTGCAGGCGATAACGTTGCTCAAGACGCGGACGCCATCGTCGAACTTGCGAGAGGTCTTGACCGATGTCGAGGACAAGATCAAGAGCGGTATTCCGCTTTCCGAGGCGTTTGAAGCGCAGGGCATATTTCCGAAGATTTATACCGCGTCGATCCTCTCCGGTGAGAAGAGCGGAGCTCTCGACGATGTTCTGATCCGCTATGTGGAGTATCTGAGAAGGAGCGTGGGTATTTCGAGAAAGCTCCGCGGAGCCCTCGCGTACCCCGCGTTCCTGGTCATTGCATCGTCCTTCATGGTCGCGTTTTTGACCTTGTACATCGTCCCTCGGATGTCCGATCTCTTCAAAGCGCTCAGCGCGAATCGCGGACTACCGAAGATCACGGTCATAGTACTGGCGATCTCGACGGGCGTTGCGAATAATTTTTGGTGGATGCTGCCGGTCGGGCTATTGATCGGTTTGGCGCTGTTCACGTGGATTCGAACCGACTCGGGCAGGCTTGTCGTGCATCGTCTGCTCTTGAAGCTTCCAATTGCTGGCACGCTTGTTCGCCAGATGGCGACCGCTCAGCTCGCACGATCAATCTCGACGCTTTTGTCCGGCGGTATTACCGTACCGGATTCGTGGGACATTGCATCTCAAGCCTTGAATAATCTCGAGCTTCGCCACCGGAGCCACGCCGTGCTGCCGATGATTCGCGAGGGGCGCGGATTTACCGAAGCTCTCGAAAAAGCAAACTGGATTCCCGAACTCGGATTGGACATGATCGGGATCGGTGAAAAGTCGGGTAGCTTGCGCGAGATGCTCGATGAGGTCGCATCATTTTACGATGCCGAAGCCGAGGTCAAACTGGATCAGTTGACGACATTGCTTGAGCCGCTAATCCTGATATTCATGGCGGGCGTCGTCGTCGCGATCCTGCTGGCGATCTATCTGCCGATCATCGAGACGATATCGGCCGGGCCGTCGGGCGGAAGAAGGTAAGAAATCAAATGAGTACCGAACAGAACACGTTTTCAAAGTCGTCACCGCGCATCGAGCTCTCGGACTTCCTCGAGAACGAACCGCCCGAGGTTATAGAGGCGAAGCAACTCGCGCGCCGTTATAGGCTGCCGTACATCGATCTGCTGCCATCGGACCAGCCGTCCCCGATCGATTACGAAGAACTCGCGAAGATACCGGTCGAGATGATGCTGCGCAATCACTTCGTTCCGCTCAAGCGCGACGGGATGGATCTACATGCGGCGATGGCCGACCCGACGAATCTCGAACGCCTCGACGAGCTCGAGAACGCGCTCAATGTCCGGATCGTACCGTATATCGCAACGCAGGGTGCGATCGACGTCGTACTTAAGAAAGGTGACGCGACGCAGCGTGTCCTGCAGGAAGCTGCATCCGGATTCAAGATCTCCCTTGTAAAGGAAACCGAGCAGGGCGAAGAAGTGCTTGACCTCGATCGGCTCGCGTCCGACTCGGACATGTCGCCGATCATTAAGCTCGTCGACACGATCGTTTACAACGCGATGGAATCGAGGGCGTCCGATATTCACATCGAAGCCGGCGATCGCGACGTCCGTGTCAAGTTCCGGATCGATGGTGCGCTCTATGCGAAGGTCGACCCGATCGACATCGCCTATCACCAGACGCTGATATCTCGTATCAAGGTGATGTCCGAGCTCGACATCGCCGAGCGCCGAGTTCCCCAGGACGGGCGTTTCCGCGTTAGATACAAAGGCCGCACCGTAGATTTCCGTGTTTCCATCATGCCGTCGAACTTTGGTGAAAACTGCGTTATCCGTATCCTCGACAAGGAGCAGATCTCGGAGGAATTCAAGAACCTAAGTCTCGACGTCGTGGGTTTTGACCCGGAAGATATCAAACGGTTCCGCTTGTATATCAAGGAGCCGTACGGGATGGTCCTCGTTACCGGCCCGACGGGCTCGGGTAAGACGACGACGCTTTACGGTGCGCTGAACGAGATCCGTAACGAAGAAGACAAGATCATCACGATCGAGGACCCCGTCGAGTATGTGCTGCAGGGAATCATGCAGATTCCGGTCAACGAGAAAAAAGGTCTGACGTTCGCACGCGGGCTACGATCGATCCTCCGTCACGATCCGGATAAGATTATGGTCGGAGAGATCCGAGACGAAGAGACCGCGCAGATCGCGATCCAATCCGCGCTCACCGGCCACCTTGTTTTCACGACCGTCCACGCCAACAACGTTATCGACGTCATCGGACGGTTCCTGAACATGGGCGTTGAGCCGTACAACTTCGTCTCGGCGCTCAACTGCGTGCTTGCACAGCGACTTGTTCGTCTGCTGTGCCCGACGTGCAAACGCCAATACGAGCCGTCGCGCGAAGATCTGTTTAGCTCGGGATTGCGTCCGGAAGATGTCAGCTCACGCACGTTCTATCGAAACGTCGGATGCGACGCGTGTAATCACACGGGCTATCGCGGCCGAACCGCGATACACGAGCTTCTCGATATGTCCGATTCGATCAGAGAGATGATCATCGAACGGCGTCCGGGTTCGGAGATCCGGCGGCAGGCTGAAAAAGAAGGATTGTCTTCGTTGCGCGAATCTGCGGTCAAAAAGGTTTTCGCCGGGGCGACGACGCTGCACGAGATCAATCGCGTGACGTTCGTCGAGGAAGTGAGGAACTAGACGAATGCTTGGGCTCGCAGGCCTGTTAGCTGCGGCGGAACGAATGTTACGTTCTCCGGCTATTATCAAAAGACCCGTCGTTAGCCGAGTATGTTCTTATACACGGCGGCATCGACGTTGCCGCCGCTTACGATAAGGCAAATTTTTTTATTCTCGAAACTGCTCTTATCCTCTAATACCGCACCTAAGCTAAGCGCTCCGGTCGGCTCGCACTTAAGATTCGCGAGTCCGAAATAGAGCCTCACCGCTTCGCAAATATTTTCTTCTGAAACCTCGATAATGTCGGAGACTCCATTTTTGATGATCGGCCAGTTAAGTCTTCCAAGTGAGACGGTTCTCGCTCCGTCAGCGATCGTCGTCGGCTCTGTTTCGTTACTGACAAGTTCACCGGATCTTAGGGATCTTGCGGCATCGTTTCCAAGCAGCGGCTCGGCACCAACGACCTGAGGTGCAGATGTGTTGCCACCAAGAACCGTGATCAGTCCGGATATCAAACCTCCGCCGCCGATCGGTGCGACGACGACGTCAAATCCTAGATCGGCGATCTCGCGTCCGAGAGTCGCGTTGCCTTCGATCACAAACTGATCGTCATAAGGGCTCGCGAAATACGCGTTAGGCATTTCGGCAGCTAGTTGAGCCACGCGCTCGTTACGGCCGATCTTTCGTACGTCGATCAGATCGACCGTTGCACCGTACGAGCGGACGGCATCGATCTTCACCTTCGCCGACGTTTCGGGCATGACAACAGTGCACCGTTTTCCTAGAAGCTTCGACGCATACGCCAGCGCCTGGCCGAAATTCCCAGACGACGCGGTCAGAAGCCGGTCGTTGGCATCGCTCGACGCAAGATTGTACGCCGCACGAAACTTAAAACTGCCCGTATGCTGGAACGTCTCACTCGCGATCGTGAGGTCGAGCCC